>JAJYDH010000202.1 GCA_021777685.1 Planctomycetota bacterium
GAGGTCCTTCTTGGCCTTCTCGGCGGCCTCCTTGAGCCGCTGGAGGGCCATCTGGTCCTTCAGGAGGTCGACGCCCTGCTCCTTCTTGAACTCGCCCGCGATGTGGTGGATCAGCGCCTCGTCCCAGTCGTCGCCGCCGAGGTGGGTGTCGCCGTTGGTCGAGAGGACCTCGAAGACGCCGTCGGCCACGTCCAGCACCGAGATGTCGAACGTGCCGCCGCCCAGGTCGAAGACGGCGATCTTCTCGTTTTTCTTCTTGTCCAGCCCGTAAGCGAGCGCGGCGGCCGTCGGCTCGTTGATGATCCGGGCGACCTCCAGGCCGGCGATCTGGCCGGCGTCCTTGGTGGCCTGCCTCTGGCTGTCGTTGAAGTAGGCCGGGACGGTGATCACCGCCTTGCGGACCTTGTGGCCGAGGTAGCTCTCGGCCGCCTCCTTGAGCTTGCGGAGGATCAGGGCGGAGATCTCGGGCGGGGTGTATTCCTTGCCCGCGACCTTGACCTTCACGTAATCCGAGGAGCCCCCGACGATCTCGTACGGGACCATCTTCTCCTCGGACCGGACCTCGTCGTGCCGCCGGCCCATGAAGCGCTTGATCGAATAGACCGTGCCCCCGGGGTTGGTCACGGCCTGCCGCTTGGCCGGGTCGCCCACCAGGGTCTCGCCCTTGCTGTTGAACGCGACGACCGAAGGGGTGAGGCGACTGCCCTCCTGATTGGCGATGACGGTCACGTCGCCGCCTTCCATCACCGCGACCACGCTATTGGTCGTCCCCAAGTCGATCCCGATGATCTTTTCCCCTTCTGCCACGACCGGTCTCCTTTCGGATGATCTTCGAAGGCGGGACCTCGGCCGAGGAGCGGCCCGAGGCCGCTCTCCTGGGCTGCGGGGCGTCCCGACGGGCTTGCCGAGGGGACGGGCCGCGTAGGCACCGCGTCAGACGTCGAAACAATATAACGCAAGGGTGATGCCAGAAGCCTGTCCCGGCCAAAAGAGGCGACGCAACTCCAGAAATAGACAAGATTTATGACGATCTATATTCTTCTCGAGACCGAATAAGTCGAATTCGACCTGTCGTTTTGACAGGTCCACGACTCGGGGCCAGCGGCGGCCTGCCAATCTGGCGGCGATAGCGAAATCGTGCCGATTCTCTCCCGACCGACGGTCAATCTCGGATTAATTTACCAGATCACCCGGCCCCGCGAAACGGGGCTGATCCCGGCGACGCCGGTTCCAGCCCCTTGACATGGCCTTCGGTTTCTTTTATCGACAGTCTCCGTCCAACCTTACGTCCCGCCGGGCGGGACGGCCGGTCTCCCGCGCAGCCGTCGAGTCGACCATGCCCCGCAAGCCCCCACCGGACCCCGTGGCCTCGCCCAAGGCCAGGGCCAAGGCCCCCGATCCCCGCCCCGCCGACCCCAAGCGGGCGCCGAGCCTGGCGTCCCTGCGGACGGAGATCGACCGGATCGACAAGCAGCTCGTCGAGCTGCTCAATCTCCGGTCCGACGTCGCCGTCCAGATCGGCCAGATCAAGCAGGCCCAGGGGCTCGACATCTGGTCGCCCTCCCGGGAGGATGAGGTCGTCGCCCGGGCCATCCAGGCGAGCCGGGGCCCTCTGCCGCACGAGACCTTGCGGCTGATCTTCCGAGAGCTCATGAGCAGTTCTCGCTCGCTCCAGCGTCAGCTCCGGATCGCGTTCCTCGGGCCGAAGTACAGCTACAGCCACCTGGCGTCGGTCGCCCGCTTCGGCGAGTCGGTCGAACACGTCCCGGTCGGCTCGATCGCCGCCGTGTTCGAGGAGGTGAACCGCCGGCACGTCCAGTTCGGGATCGTCCCGCTGGAGAACTCGACCGACGGCCGGATCGCCGACACCCTGGACATGTTCGTCCGGCTCCCCGGCCTGAAGATCCGCGCCGAGGTCAGGCTCCGGGTCCGCCATTGCCTGCTGGGCAAGGGAGATTGGGGCAACGTCCGGCGGGTCTACTCGAAGGCCCAGGCGATCTCACAGTGCCGGAACTGGCTGGGGAAGAACCTGCCCCAGGCGGCGCTCGTCGACGTCGTCTCCTCGGCCGAGGCCGCCGCCATCGCCCAGAAGGACCCGCAGGCCGCCGCCATCGCCAGCAAGCCCGCCGCCGGGGCCTACGGGCTGAACGTCCTCGTCGAGAACATCGAGGACCAGGCCAACAACACGACCCGATTTGCCGTGATCGCCGAGAGGGGAGAGCAGCCGACGGGCCGCGACAAGACGACCATGATCCTCCGCCTCTCCAACGACGTCGGAACGCTGGCCAAGGCGATCGCCCCGTTCGAGAAGAACGGCGTGAACATGACCTGGATCGAGTCGTTCCCCACCGCCGAGAACGCCAGCGTGCTCAATCCGTCCTATCTTTTCTTCGCCGACATCGACGGCCACGCCGAGGACGAGCCGGTCAAGCGGTCGCTGGAGCAGGTCCGCAAGCGATGCGACCGCCTGGAGATCCTCGGGTCTTATCCGAGGGGGGAGAGCGTGGAGAGCTGATCATCTCCAGGAAGCCAAGGAACGCATGGCCTACAACGATTTCGACTTGAAGACTGCGCTACGGACCTTCGAATTGATCGAGGAACGGGATGCCGATCTATTCGCGTCCATCGATCCGGTCGACCCAAACCAATATCTTGTCGACTGGCTTGCCAAATTCGCGCCGATCGCGCTTGGGATCAACACGGAGATGGCACGGAGTACATATATCATTACCCCGATCCTGGCGGAGGCGATTCGCCGTGTGAGTTCGCCCGCCAATGTCCTGCCTGGGGTCGGATTCGACGTAGACCGGACGCGGGGCTTGTCCGGTTTCTGCGATTACCTGATCGCTCGATCGGCCGAATATTATTTCGTCCAGGCACCCGTCGTCGCGGTCGTCGAGGCCAAGGAGGAAGACCTCATCGCCGGTCTCGGCCAGTGCGCGGCCGAGATGGTCGCCATCCGTGTCTTCAACGAGCGAGAGGGTTCGACGATCCCCGCCGTCCACGGGTGCGTGACGAGCGGCAATCTCTGGCGGTTCTTGAAGCTCGAAGGTCAGACACTCACGATCGACCGGCCCGAATATTACCTCCAGGATCTTGCGAAGGTTCTGGGAATCCTCGTCCATCTGATCCGAGGTTAAGTCCGGACTTCGCGCCCCCAACGGATCGGGAATCGTCGGATATTTGTTGACCGGCCCGCGCGGGGACGACCAGAATCGTGATCAGATCGCCCCGAAGTCGGTTTCGCTCGACGAGCGACGGGCGGGCGAGGGTCGCTCACGGGAGGTCCGACGATGGAAGGTTCTTGCGGCGGCAACCGGCGTCAATTCCTCAAGGCGACCGCGACGACGGGCGCCGTCCTGGCGGCGGCCGACTCGGTCCTGGCCGCGCCTCCCGAGTCGCCGCTCCCCCTGGTCAAGCTGGGCAAGACGGGCGTGAAGGTCACGAAGCTCGGCATGGGCACGAGCTGGGCCGTCGCCGAGAGCTTCGTCCAGCGGGCCATCGCCTCGGGTGTCCGCTACATCGACACGTCCGAGACCTACGAGCGGGGCAAGGCGGAGATCGCCCTCGGCAACGTCCTGGCACGGACCGGCCAGCGGAAGGACGTCTACCTCGTCACCAAGAACGGGAGCTACGAGGGGACCAAGGGCTCGGCCCGGGCGAAGACCTTCGTCACTCACCTCCAGTCCAGCCTCGAACGGCTCCAGACCGACTACGTCGATTGCTACTACATCCACGGCATCCGCGGCCGTGACATCGACCTGTTCACCGATCCCGAGGTCATCAAGACGTTCGAGGAGCTGAAGCGGTCGGGCAAGATCAAGTTCGCCGGCTTCTCCTGCCACGACGCGATGCTCCCCGAGCTGGTCGAGGCGGGCGCGAAGTCCGGCTGGATCGACCAGATGATGATCAAGTACAACTACCGAGAGATGAACGTCGACAGGATCAAGAGGGCCGTCGACGTCGCCTCGAAGGCGAACCTCGGCATCGTGGCGATGAAGACCCAGGGGGGATCGGAAGCGTTCCGGTATGGGCCGGGCGAGAAGGATGAGCGAATCCTCGCCCTCAAGGAGAAGGGCTTCAAGGCCCCCCAGGCCGCGATCAAGGCCGTCCTCAACGACGAACGCATCCATCTTGCCGTGAGCGAGATGACCAACTTCGAGGAGCTTCGCGAGAACATGGGAGCGGTCGTGGCCCCGCTCACGGCCAAGGAGGCCCGGCTCCTCGAAGAACACCGGGTGCTCACCGCGAACCGGTACTGTCACGGCTGCGGCCACCTCTGCGAGACCGCCTCGAAGGGCGTCCCGGTCGCCACCGTCCTCAGGTATTACCGGTATTACGAGTCGTATGGCAAGCGTGAGGAAGCCCGGGCCCTCTACCAGGCGCTCCCGCCCGAGTCGAGGGCGGTCGCCGACCTCGATCTCGCCGGGGTCGACGCCGCCTGCCCGCACGGTCTGCCCGTGGCCGACCTGCTCAGGGCGGCCGATCGCCGCCTCGGCATCGTCTGATCCGATCGGCCTGAACGGTCGCCGGGCGATGGACGAACATCGCCCGGTGAGCCGGCCTCGGTCAGGGCTTTTTGTCCTCGACGGCCTTGCGGTATTGCTCCAGCCGTTCGATCATGCCAGCGTTCCCGTCACCCATCAGCTTGACGGCCTTCTCCTGGGCCTTGAGGGCCCTGGCGGGCTCGCCGTTCCTGAAGTAAGCCAGGGCCAGGGTGTCGAGGATGGGCCCGTTCTCGCCGTTGGTCAGCTCGTCGGCCCGGGTCGCGGCCTTGAGGGCGAGCTTGACGTCGCGCTTCGCCGCATCGACCCGGCTATCCGGGTCGAGGTTCGACCAGGCGAGCTGGTTCAGGGCCTGCGCCTCGTCCTTGATCGGGCCCTCGACCAACTTCGTGCCATAGGCCGAGGCCCCGTCGTCGCCGGCCTGGAACATCAGCATGTACTTCTGAAATCCGAACGTCCCTTCGAGGGCCGGGTTCTCGGCGATCGCCTCGTCGAGGACGGCCATCTGCTCCTTGGTGGTCGCGGTCCGGCCGAGCGAGCGGAGCTTGGCGAAGATGGCCATGAGTTTCTTCTCCTTGGCCTTCTCCTCGCGGAAGTCGCTCGCGGCCTTGGCGATGTCGAAGTCGCCCGAGGCGACCTTTTCGAGGGGCTTGTCCATCGCCATCGGGTGGCCGATCCAGGCGACCTTGCCGGCCTTGACGATGAAGGCCGTCGGGATACCGTTCGACTCGGAGGCGGTCATCCACGCCTGGGCCATCTTGCCCTTGTTGCCCTTCTTGCCCTCAGGAACATCATCGAGGGCGACGCTGTAATCCATCTTGTCGCCCATCGACTTGACGAACGGGTCGACCTTGTCCTGGTCCTGCTCCCAGACGCTGACGCCGACGAACTGGATGCCCTTGTCCTTGTACTTCTTCTGAAGTTCGGTCAGGTGCGGGATGCTCGTCCGGCAGGGCCCGCACCAGGTCGCCCAGAATTCGACGACATAGGTCCGATCTTTCTCCAGACGGTTGACCTTCTCCCCCTTGGCCCATTTCGACACCTCCAGGGCGGGGGCGTCGTCGCCGACGCTGAGCGTCTGGGCCGAGGCCTGCCAGGAGGCGAGACAGAGCACTGACGCGGCCAGGCACGCGTTGCGCAAGTTCATGGTCGGCTCCGCATCGAAGTTCCCTCGCTCCGGGTCCGGGCCGGGAACGACCCCGGGCGGCCCGAGCGAGCCGTCCCCGAGGCTAGCACGCCCAGCACGAACTCGCAACGAATTCTTTCGTCTCTTGCTCAGCGACATCAGGAAGCGATGGAGCGGATTCGGGGGACGGGGAGCCGATCGGCCTATTCCTCGTCCTCTTCCGCTTCGGGGACCTCTGCCTGCACCGGCCGGGCGGCCTCGGGGATCGCATAGGCTCCGTCGATCCAGCGGCCGAGGTCGACGAGCCGGCAACGATCGGTGCAGAAGGGAAAGCTGGGCAGATCGTCGAGCTTGGCGACCTCAAACACCTTGCCGCAGATCGGGCATTTGCCGCGGATCATGGGGTCGAGCCGTTGGCCGAAGGTTTGGGTGAGTCGGCCTTCGGGGGGGGCGCGGACGACTCGGCGGGCTTGGACGTGGCCTCGGAGGAGGTCTTGTCGGCCTGGGCCCCCTTCTTGTACGACTCGCTCCGGTAATCCGTCTGGTAGAAGCCGGACCCTTTGAACAGGATGGCCGCCCCGGCGCCGATCTTCCGGCGGAGCCTGGGCTCGTGGCAGGCGGGACAGATGGTCTGAGAGTCGGCCTTGATCGACTCGAAGGCTTCGAATTCGTGCTGGCAGGCGTCGCAGATATAGTCGTAGGTCGGCATCGATTCGCCTCGAAGGACGGGATTGTTTCCGGGGGCTCGGCGCGTCAGGACGGGCGGACCGAGACGGCGACCTTGGACGGCCGGATCACCCGGTCGCCGAGCTTGTAGCCCCTGGCCAGTTCCAGGACGACCGTCCCCTCGGGATGGTGGGCGTCAGGCTGCTGCATGATCGCCTCGTGGAAGTTGGGGTCGAAGGACTGTCCGAGGGCAGGGATCGGCTCGACGCCGTGCTTGTTGAGGGCGGCGACGAACTGCTTCTCGACCATGAGCAGTCCCTCGGCGATCGCCGAGGCGCCGCCAGCACGGGCCGACTCGATGGCCCGGTCGAAGTTGTCGAGCGCGTCGAGAATGTCGAGCGCCAGCGGCTTGACCAGGTAGACTCGATCGGCGTCGGCCTGGGCCTTGGCCCGCTTCTGATAGTTGACGAAGTCGGCGCGGGCTCGCTGGAGCTGGTCGAAGTATTCGTCGCGCTGGCGGGTGACCTGCGCGAGATCCTCTCCCGAAGCGGGGGCTTCGGTAGCGGTCGGTTCGTTGGCTGTGGTGGTCGGTTCGCTCATGGTTCGGGTCCTGCGGTCGACGCCGGGCGGATCGGCTCATCCGCCCGGCCGGGCCTTCTTGAAGATCCGAGGGTCCTCAGGGCTTCTCGGCCTCGGGAACTTCCTCATCCTCGGTGAAGTAATCGCGGAGCTTCTCGAAGAAGCTCTTCCGCTTGGGGCTGACGTTGAGGTGTTCGAGCTCGGCCAGCTCTCGGAGCAGCTCTTCCTGGCGGGAGTTGAGGTGCCGGGGGGTCTCGACGTGGACCTCGATCAGCTCGTCGCCCCGGCCTCGGCCGTTGATGTCGGGCATCCCGCGCCCTTTGAGCTTGAGGACGTCGCCGCTCTGGGTCCCCTTGGGGACCGTCAGGCGGTCGGGGCCGTCGAGCGTGGGGACCTCGATCTCGGCGCCGAGGGCGGCCTGGGGGAAGCTGATGGGCACCTGACAGATCAGGTCGTTGCGGGTCCGCTCGAAGAACGGGTGCTTCTTGACCTGGATCTGGACCCGGAGGTTGCCCCGAGGCGCACCGGGGTCGCCGGCCTCGCCCTGGTTCCGGAGCTGGAGCCACATCCCGGTCTCGACCCCGGGCGGGACGTCGATCTTGATGTGCGCCACCGAGGGGATCTTTCCCTGACCCCGACAGGCGGGGCAGGGGTCGTTGATCCGGACGCCGTCGCCGCCGCAGGAGGGGCAGGTGGTCGCGACCTGGAAGAACCCCCGAGACTGGACGACCTGGCCCTGGCCCGCGCAGTAGTTGCAGGTCGTCGCCACGGTCCCCTTGCGGGCGCCCGACCCCTTGCACTCGGTGCAGGGCTCCTGGCGAGTGACGTCGACGACCTTGACCGTCCCCCGGGCCGCCTCGATCAGCTCGATTTCGAGCTTCATCAGGAGGTCCTGGCCGGGCCGGGGGCCGCGCTTCCGCTGCTGGAAGAGGTCGCCGAACAGGCCGCCGCCGAAGATGTCGCTGAAGGCCGACATGATGTCTTCGGTGTTGCGGAAGTCGTGATGCGCGGCACCTTCGAGCCCGGCGTGGCCGTAGCGGTCGTACCGCTGGCGCTTCCCCTGATCGGAGAGGACCTCGTAAGCCTCGGCCGCCTCCTTGAATCGCCCCTCGGCCTCGGCATCGCCCGGGTTTCGGTCCGGGTGATTCTTGAGGGCCATCTGCCGGTAGGCCTTCTTGACGTCGTCGGCCCCGCAGTCTTTCCGGAGGCCCAGGACTTCGTAATAATCGCGCTTCGTGGCCATCGGCACGGCGTCTCGCTCGGGGCCCTTGTGCGGCGGATGTCGTCGCCCCAGGATAACACAAAGTCACCCGGACGCGACACTTCGCCTTCGCCGCCCCGCCTCCCGATTGGATAAATGTGGTCGAAAGCGAATGGTGAGCACAAGCCCTCAGAGATCGGCCGGACCGCGTGTCGCTCGCCGGATAGCCAGGATCGTCACGACGTCGTCTTGGACGACGAATAAGACGCGATAGGTCGACATCCGCTTGCCGTAGAGCAGTTCACGAACGTCCTTTCCGGATCGGCCACCCTCCACCGCGCGGGGACAACGGTAGGGGAGCCGTCGCAGGGTGTCGATCCTGGCGAAGATCCCACGGCGCCACTTCTCCGCACGCTCGGGGGAATGATCGGCGATCTGATCGTAAATGATGCGCGCATCATTGATGGCACGTTCACTGAATCTAGGCTGGTAGTCCATGCTTCGCCCCGATCATCGCCTTGACCTCGTCCAGGCTGTAGGTCGGGGCCCCTGCGTCCAACTCCGCCAGTCGCTCGCGGAGCATCTCCGTCACTTCCAGCCGATCGATGAGGGTGAATAAAAGCTGAAAAGCCCCGTCGTCGCGGATCGGGAGGTTTCCCTGGCCGTTGATCGACACGGTGATCGGCTCCCCGGCCGCCATGAGGCATTCGAGGAGATGGATCATCTTGCCCGTCCCGGTAGGGGCCTGTTCGATGATCTGGTCGAGGTCGAGCATGGTCGGTCCTCGTGGTCGGGTTTGGTCTACGGGACAATCTTACACCGGGTCGCCCAGCCAGAACAGGGCAACAACGGACCTGGAATGCCTCGTGCAAGGCGGCGGAATCCGAACAGCGATCTCTTCCCCGAAGCTTCACTTCACCGCCGATTGTGCCGATGCACCGAGCTAACCCATAAATGATTAAATTTATCGGATTGTTGTCTTAATCAGACAGTGCTTGCCAAGATAGCGTGAAAATTCTATGGATGATGTTAGTTCTAAATTGTCAATCAATCCCAACACAGAGGGGTATTGTACCGATGCGTGTCAAGAAAAACGGTACGAGCATCCATTGCCCTTACTGCAAGAAGGTTACGGTTTGCAAAGCCGTTCCGCCGAGCTCCTTGGGCGAGCAGTCCGGGCAGCGATGGTACAAGAAAAACCACCAAGATGTTCAATGGTTCAGGCGAGGTCGGACATGTCTGACGTGCGATAAATCGTTTTTGACGAGTGAACTTGACGAAGATTTTATCGACGAGCTCTGCAAACTTCGCGACGCGCTCGGGGTAATCAAGGCCAACGCAGAGCTATACATTTCCGAATCGGACAAAGCCTCAGAAACCCTCCGAACACTTTCACGATCGCTCGAAGTGTTGAGAGCCTTGGACGTTTACAAGAGGCAAGCTTGAGCGAATGAGGTACGATACGGAGCGGAAATATCTCCGCTCCGCATCGCCCAGCTCTTTATCGAACCGACCCTTCAGCCCGGGCGGCGCCCTTCTCCTCATCGTCCTTGATGTTGGTGATCATCGCCTCGGTGGTCAGCATGAGGGCGGCGATCGAGGCGGCGTTCTGGAGGGCGGAGCGCGTGACCTTGGTCGGGTCGACGATCCCGGCCTTGAACATGTCCACATACTCGGCGGTGTTGGCGTTGAAGCCGGTGGAGCCGGTGGCCGACTTGACCTCCTCGGCGACCACGCCGCCGTCGTGCCCGGAGTTGGACGCGATGTGGCGGACGGGCTCTTCGAGGGCCCGAAGGACGATCTCGGCGCCGACCTTCTCGTCACCGGTCAGGGCCTCGTGGACCTTCTTGACGGCCGGGATGGTGCGGATCAGGGCAGTACCGCCGCCGGGGACGATCCCCTCGTCGGCCGCGGCTCGCGTGGCGTGGAGGGCGTCCTCGACGCGGGCCTTGACCTCCTTCATCTCGGCCTCGGTCGCCGCTCCCACGCTGATGACCGCGACCCCGCCGGAGATCTTCGCCAGGCGCTCCTGGAACTTCTCCTTGTCGTACTCGCTCTCGGTCTCCTCGATCTGGCGGCGGAGCTGATCGATCCGCTTGACGATGTCCCCGCGCTCGCCGGCGCCCTGGATGATCGTCGTGCTGTCCTTGTTCACCTTGACCTGCTTGGCCCGGCCGAGCTGGCTGAGCTGGAGGTTCTCCAGCTTGAGGCCGAGGTCCTCCGAGATCACGGTCCCGCCGGTCAGGATCGCCATGTCGCCGAGCATCGCCTTGCGGCG
>JAJYDH010000203.1 GCA_021777685.1 Planctomycetota bacterium
GCGAGGGGGCTCGCGCGACCCGGTTCATGATGGCCTCGCGGGTCGACAGGTCATAACGATCCATGAAGCCCTCGTCCCGCGACTGGAACGACGGCGCCTGGAGCGGCTGCGGGCGGTTGGCCCCCGCGATCTGGGCGTTGACCAGCGACCTCTGATTCAGATAATTGGCGTCCGCGTACGCGTTCTGATTGTACAAGTTGAAGCCGTAACCGTAGCCGAAGCCGTACTGGGCCTCGGCCCGGCCGGCCGTGGCCAGGGGGACGGCCGCGGCGGCGAGCATCGCCAGGAGTCGGGCCGTGGCCCCGAGGGCCGCCCGCCTGCACTTCGAGATCATCGGGATGCGCTCCGTTGGGGTGCTGGTCCGGGGTGGTCGGTCGGTTCAGGGCTTCTTGCCGACGGCCTCCTCGACGGCCTTCTCCAGCTTCCGGCCCATCAGGTCGATGTGGGCGACCTTGCCGTCGCGGCCGATGAGGACGTCGGCCGGGATCTCGGAAACGCCGAACGCACGGGCGTAGTCCTGGTCGCCCTGGCCGTTGATCAGGGTCGGCCAGGGGACGTTGTGCTCGAGGAGGAACCGCCGGACGTTCGGCAGCACGGCCCTGGCGTCCAGGCCCGGCTCGGACGAGGCGTCGAGGTTGACCCCGACGATCCGGAACCCCCGGCCCTTGTACGTCCGCTCGATGTATTCGAGCCAGGGGACCTCCTGGTTGTTGGGCACGCACCAGGTCGCCCAGAAGACGACCAGGACGACCTCGCCCCGGGCGTCCTCCAGCTTGAACGGCCTGCCGTCGAGGTCCATGCCGACGACCGGCGGGGCCGCCCGGCCGATCTGGTCGAGCCGCTTGAGGCGGGACTCGGCGAGGTCGCGGATGGCGGGGACGGTGGCGCCGTCGATGATCAGCTTCATGGCCTTGCGGGCCACCTCGACCTGGTCGGCGTGGATGAGGCGCTGGTAATAGGCGTCGATGATCGAGGCCTTGGTGCCGACCGGCAGCCCGGCGTCGTCGGCCTCCTTCGGGCCCTGGCCCTTGACCCGGATGGCCGCGGTGAGAGCCTGGAGCGACCTGTCGTAGTCGCCCCGGTCGGCCTCGGCGACGATGTGGACGAGGTGGGCCAGCCAGAGGACGGCCGGCGACGAGCCCTGCTCCCGGATGACGCGGTCGGCGACCGGGTCGGCCTCGACGTAGAGCCCCTTGGCGATCGCCAGCCGGAAGTAGGCGTCGAAGGTGACGTTGGCCTGGCCCTTCGGCTGCGAGAGGGCGAGCTTGCCGAGGTGTTCGAGCCTCAGCCGTTCGAGCTTCATCACCTCCTGCTCGTAGACCTGATTGATGGACTCGATCGTCGTCCCGGGGGGATTCGTCGCCGGCTTCGCCTCCTGGGCGGGCAGCGCCGGGGACGATCCGAGCAGGAGGGCCAGCGTCGCGAACCTGGCAGCTACCGCGATCTTCATCGAGTCGTTACCTCGCGGGTGATGGGCGCGGGCCGGCGGACGGGACGGAGAGCGATCGGCCCGGGAGCCTCCCAGGATATCATAGGCCGCGCGGGCGTTCGCGTCACCAGTCCCGAGATCGGCGAAGGGCGGATCTCGCCCCCGGCCCTATTTGAAGTCGCGGGGCTGGCCGGTCGACTCCAGGACGGACATCCAGAGGTCGCCGTCGGGGTCGACGCGGTTGCGCTCGCGGATGGCGGTGGCCATCGGGATGTGGACGAACCGGCCGTGCCAGCGGCCGACGACCATCTCGGTCCGGCCGCTCATCGCGGCGTGGACGGCGTTGTGGCTCAGCCGGATGCAGTACACGCTGTCATACGGGTTGGCCGGGACGCTCCGGATCGCGTAGCTAGGGTCGATGTACTTGAGGTTCAGCTCCATGCCGATCCGGTCGAAGTACTGCTCGATCTCGCGCTTGAGGAACAGGCCGATGTCGCCGAGCCGGACGTTGCCCGAGGCGTCGGTGAGGCGCTGGGTCTGCTGCATCAGGTCCTGGCCGGCCCCCTCGGCGACGACGATGACGGCGTGACCCCGGCGCTCGATCCGGGCCCTGAGCATGTTCAGGAGGCCGGATTCCCCTTCGAGCTGGAACGGGACCTCGGGGATGAGCACGAAGTTGGCGTCGCACTTGGCCAGCGAGGCGTAGCAGGCGATGAAGCCGGAGTGCCGGCCCATGAGCTTGATCAGGCCGACGCCGTTGGGCGACGCCTGGGCCTCGACGTGGCCCGAGCGGATCGACTCGGAGGCGACCGAGAACGCGGTCTGGAAGCCGAACGATTGGTCGATGTACATGATGTCGTTGTCGATCGTCTTGGGGATGCCGACGACCGCGATCTTCGAGCCCCTCGCCGCGACCTCCTCGGCGATCCGGAGGGCCCCTCGGAGGGTCCCGTCGCCGCCGATCACGAACAGGACGTTGATCCCCAGCCGTTCCAGGCAGTCGACCATCTCGGATGGGTCCTGCTGGCCCCGCGAGGTCCCCAGGATCGTCCCGCCGTGCTCGCTGAGGCCGGAGACGAAGTCGGGGGTCAGGTCCAGGGTGGCCCGCTTGTACTTGGCGATGAACCCCTGGAAGCCGTTGCAGAAGCCGTAAATCTTCTTGATGCCGTAGTGGTAGCTCAGCTCCAGGACCAGGGCCCGGATCACGTCGTTGAGCCCCGGGCAGAGGCCGCCGCAGGTGACGATCCCGGCGCGGGTCTTGGACGGGTCGAAGAAGATCCGGCGGCGGGCCCCGGCCGGCTCGAAGGCGGGCAGCTCCTCGACCGGGAGCCCCCGGGCGGCCAGGACCGAGGCGGTGTCGTCGAAGAGGACCCGGTCCGACTCGTCGACGTTGTGATAGCTCGGGCGACGCTCGGTGACGAGCGTCCCCAGGGGGGAGTCGATCTTGCAGGGGCCGAGCGTCTTGATCTCGAGGTCTTTCTTCGTCAGCACGGGACGCGATCCTCCCGGGTCTATCAGCCGGTGTTCTTGAGCCCGGCGGCGATCCCGTTGATGCTCTCGAGCACCCCGGTCAGGGTCTCGTCGGGCGGCCCCTCGCCGGACCGGAGCCGCTTCAGGAGCACGAGCTGGATGAAGCTGAGGGGGTCGACGTAGGGGTTCCGGCGGTCGATCGACCGGCGGAGGATGGGCATCTGCTCCAGAAGCTCGCGCTGGCCGGTGATCTGGCCGATCACCCCGACGGCCTGGGCGTGCTCGGCGTCGATCCGGCCGAAGACCCGGTCGGCCAGGGCCCGGTCGTCGACGAGGTCGGCGTAGAGGCGGGCGATGGTCATGTCGGCCTTGGCCAGGATCATCTGGGTGTTGTCGATCAGGGTCCGCCAGAACGGCCAGCGGCGGTACATCGCCTGGAGCGTGGCGAGCGATTCCGGGCTCTCGCGGAGGAACTCGTCGATCGCCCCGCCCAGGCCGAACCAGCCGGGCAGGGTGTGGCGGCACTGCATCCAGGAGAAGACCCAGGGGATGGCCCGGAGCTGGTCGAGCGAGGTCGACTTGCCGCGCTTGGAGGGGCGGGAGCCGATCTTGAGCTGGACGATCTCCTCGATCGGCGTGGCCTGGCGGAAGTAGTCGAGGAAGTCGGGGTCCTCGTAGACCAGCCCCCGGTAATGGCGGCAGGCGGCCGGGGCCAGGCGGTCGAGGATCTCGATCCAGGCGGGGTCGGGCAGCTCCCCCTCGTCGGGGAAGCTGGTGTGGAGGACGGCGTGGACGAGCTGCTCCAGGTGCCGCTCGGCGATCCCGGGGTGGCCGTAGCGGTCGGCGATGACCTCCCCCTGCTCGGTGATCCGGAGCCGGCCGTCGACCGTCCCCCGGGGCTGGGCCAGGATCGCCCGATTGGCCGGGCCGCCGCCCCGGCCGACCGCCCCCCCTCGGCCGTGGAACATCTGCATCGTGACCCCGACCTTGTGGCCGGTCTCGACCAGGTCCCTCTGGGCCCGGTAGAGCGCCCAGGCCGACTGGAGCGACCCGCTCTCCTTGCTGCTGTCGGAGTAGCCGATCATCACCTCCTGGAAGTCGCCCCTCAGCTCCACATGCCGGCGGTAGACCGGCAGCGCGAAGAGGCGTTCCATGATCGGCGATGCCGTCTGGAGGGGCTCCAGCGCCTCGAACAGGGGGACGATGTCGAGCAGGCTGACCCCGTCGAGCGGCCGGAACAGCCGGGCCTCTCGGGCCAGGAGCAGGACTTCCAGGAGGTGGGCCGGCTCGGTGGTCGAGCTGATGATGTACTTGTCGATCACCTCGGGGCACTGCCGCTCCAGGAGCGCCGTGACGGTCCGGAACGTCCGGATGACCTCGGTCGTCTCGGGCGAGTAGTCGAGGTGGGCCGGGATCAGCGGGCGGGTGCTCTCCAGCTCCTTCGCGAGGACGTCGAACCGCCCGTCGGGCGTGAGGCCCGCGTAGTCGGGGCAGACGCCGGCCCGCTTGAAGACCTCGTCGAGCGCGGCGGTGTGGCGGGCCGAGTGCTGGCGGAGGTCGAGGGTCAGGAGGTGGACGCCGAAGACCTCGACCAGCCGGATCATCTCGCGGATGGCGCCGGAGGCGGCGGCCCGGGCGCCGGCCTGGCCGAGGTCGTCGGCGATCAGGTTCAGGTCGCGGAGCAGCTCCCGGCGGCCGAGGTAGATCCCCGGGCCGGCCGGCCCGTCGCCGCCGGTCCAGTCGAGGTCGGCCGCCCCACCCAGGAATTCGAGGGTCCGGCGGAGCCTGGCGGCGATGACCTTGCACTTGGTCCGGTAGGGCTCGTGGGGGTTCGAGGCGACGATCTCCGGGAACAGCTTCCCGTCCTCGATCAGCGAGGCGTGGAGGGCCGCGCCGGCCCGGCCCAGCCGGTCGGAGTGGCTGAGGCTCCGCCAGAGGTCTTCCATCCGCCCCAGGTAGTGCTTGAGGAGGTCGACCTGCTGGAGCCGGACCGCCCGGGCCGTAGTGTCGGCCGAGACGCCGGGGTGGCCGTCGCGGTCGCCGCCGATCCAGGAGCCGAACCGGAGGAACGGCGGGATCTTCCAGTCGCGCCCGGGATAGACCCGGCCCAGGGCGGTCTCGATGGTCCGGTAGACCCGGGGGATGACGTCGAGGAGGTTCTTCTCGACCACGCCGAGGCTCTGGCGGACCTCGTCCTCGACGGTCGGCCTCGCCTCGCGGATCATGTCCGAGAGCCAGAGGGTCTCGACCTCCTCGGCGATCGCCGCCACGGCCCGCTCGCGCTCGCGGGGGACGATCAGGGCGTCTTCGAGCCGGTCGAGGTCGTGGGCGATGGCCGAGAGCTTGTCCAGGATCGTCCGCCGCCGGGCCTCGCTCGGGTGCGCGGTGAAGACCGGGCAGATCAGGGCCCGTCCCAGGTGCTCGGCGATCTGATCGGCGTCGATCCCCCGGTCGCGGAGCTGCTTCAGGGCCGACTCGGGGCTCTCGTCCGCCCGGGAGGGGTCGGCCGCCCGGAGGTGCGCCCGGATCGCCCGGACGCGGGCCTGCTGCTCGGCCAGGTTGATGAGGTCGAAGTAGACGGTGAAGGCCCGGATCAGGGTCCGGAGGTCGGCCAGGCCCAGCTCGCCCAGCCGGTCGCGGAGCTTCCGGGCCGCCTCGGGCGAGGCGTCGGCCCTCAGGTCCTTCGCCGAGGCCCGGACCTCCTCCACCAGGGCGAAGGCGTCCTCGCCCGCGAGCCCCTTGATCGCCTCGCCGAGCAGGTTGCCGAGCAGGTGGATGTCGTCGCTGATCGATTCGTGGGCCGCGGTCTGCATGACGACTCCGCGCGTTCTAGGCGTTCAGAAACCGGCGCCCGGGCGATCCCCGGGGCCCTTCATTGCTCCCCGAGGGACCAGTCTAACAGCATCCGGCCCGCGTTGAACCGACCGCCGGACGGACGGCTGAAATCTTCCCGGCCCGACCTGTCGGTTCCATGATCAGTTGTTGTTCAAGGGCACAAGGCATGCCGACCCGCGCCGGAAGGCGGCATCGGGGCGTCGCCCGGAAGTTTCGTGGTCCCGGAGGGAACGCCCGGCGAAGTAGCCCGATTCGAGCGAGTCGATTTTCTGCCTGGATTTCGGGCGTAAATGCTCAATTTGTCGGCAGTCCTGGGTTTTCCGGAGTCGCGACGGGACGACCGATCTCATGAGTTCCGCGAGCCTCCAAGACGAACCCAAGACCGAGGCCGGCCGAGTGACGCCGGCGCACTCCTCCAAGACAAAGCCAAGCTCAGGTCGATCCGAGCTCGCCGTGGTCCTCCAACACGAAGCCAAGCCGGGCGATTCTCCAACACGAAGCCAAGCTCTCGTCTCTCCAACACGAAGCCAAGCCGGGCGATTCTCCAACACGAAGCCAGGCCGCGGTCTGGTGTGTCATGAAACGTTCTCCAATACCAAGCCAGTCCGGCCGGTCCTCGGTCAGCCCTCGGTTCGACCGGGTTCCTGAGCATATTCGCGCCGGCGAGGGGCGTTTCAACACAGTATCCGGGCCGCCTCGCCGATTTTCCCGGCCGAGAGGCCCCTTGAGCGGGCGGGAGGGTTGAGCGAGGATTGCGGGAACCTCGCCATCGCCCGCCGGCCTTGTCCCCTCCACCCCCGAGGATCGTCCATGACTTCTCGACGCCGAACGACCGCCGCCCTCGTCCTGCTCGGCGGCTCGATGATCCTGGCCGTCGCGTCCGCCGACGAGAAGCTCGCCGGGATCGCGTGCCGGTCGGTCCACCTCGCGTACACCGCCCCCGAGGCGACCGCCTTCTACAACGAGGTCACGGTCGAGAAGTCGGCCGAGGGGACGTATTTCTGCGCCTGCGGCTTCAACCAGGGCTATTTCGGCATCCAGGAGCAGGGCCGCGGCAAGAAGGTCGTGATCTTCTCGGTCTGGGACCCGGGCAAGCAGGACGACCCGAACTCGGTCGACGAGGGGAATCGGGTCAAGCTGATCTCGAAGGACGACCAGGTCCGGGTCGGCCGGTTCGGCAACGAGGGGACGGGCGGGCAGTCGTTCCTCGACCTCGACTGGAAGGAGGGCGAGACTTACCGCTTCCTCGTCACGGCCAGGGTCGCCGGGGACCGGACCGAATTCGCCGCCCACATCGCCCCGCCCGACGCCAAGGAGTGGCGGCACCTGGCGACGTTCTCGACCCTGGCGAAGGGAAAGCTCCTGGGCGGCTATTACTCGTTCATCGAGGATTTCAAGCGCGACAAGGTCTCGGCCACGATCGAACGCCGGGCGAGGTTCGGCGAGGCCTGGGCCCGGACCGCCGACGGCCGCTGGATCGCCCTGACCCGCGCCCGGTTCACCGCCGACAAGAACCCCGCCCTGACCATCGACGCGGGCGTCGAGTCCGGCCGATTCTTCCTCGCGACCGGCGGGAAGGTCGAGAATGCCCACGTCCCGCTCGGCAAGGAGATGGACCTCCGGCCGGCTCGGATACCGGAGCTGCCGTGATTCTCCCTGGTCCCCGGCCTCTCTTTCTGGTCAAATCATAATTGAAAGACCGGGCGATCGGCGGCGTTGAGGGCGAGAGTCATGGCTGGGCCGACCGAATTTAGTTTCGCGAAGTGGCTGCTTGGCCTGCTGCTCGTCGCCACCGTGTCGGGCATCTCGTCCGGAATCTGGTGGGCGGCCACGCTCAACGCAAACATGAAGAACCTGGAGATCACGACGAACGACCATTTTGGTCGCCTGGATACCTCCGTGAAGAACCTGGAAACTTCCGTGAAGGGCCTGGAGGCCAGCACGAACGAACGGCTCAATAGCCTCGAAGTTTCCGTGAAGAACTTGGAAGCCAGCACGAACGAACGCTTCAACCGATTGGAATCGTCCTTGAAGAATCTGGACGCCTCGATCGGCAAGCTGCTCGAACAGACGAAGCCGAAGCCCTGACCCTCGCCGATCCCCGACCCGCCCGAACCCCCACCCCATCCGGTCGCGATCATGCCCGCAAAGACAGCCTCGCCGCGACTCGCGCTCGCCCTGTTGGCCCTCCTCGCCGCCGACGCTCGGGCGGGGGAATCGGCCCCGAAGCCGGTCGACTTCAACCGGGAGATCCGGCCGATCCTCTCGAACCGCTGCTATGCCTGCCACGGGCCGGACGCGGCGAAGCGGAAGGGAGGCTCGGTGCCGCTCCGGCTCGACACCGAGGACGGGGCCCTCGCCGACCTCGACGGCTACTCGGCGATCGTCCGGGGCAAGCCCGACGAGAGCGAGCTGATCCGGCGGATTTCGTCCGACGACCCGACCGAGGTCATGCCGCCGCCGAAGCACGCCCAGAAGCTCCCGCCCGCCGAGGTCGAGAAGCTCACCACCTGGATCGAGCAGGGCGCCCCGTACGCGAGGCACTGGGCCTACTCCAGGCCGGTCCGCCCCGCCTTGCCGGACGTCAAGGACGCCGCCTGGCCCCGGAACCCGGTCGACCGGTTCATCCTCGCCCGGATCGAGAAGGAGGGCTTGAGGCCCTCGCCCGAGGCCGACCGCGATGTTTTGATCCGCCGCCTCGCGCTCGACCTGACCGGCCTGCCGCCGACGCCGGAGGAGGTCGAGGCGTTCGACAAGGACACCTCGCCCGACGCTTACGAGAAGCTAGTCGACCGCCTGCTCGCCCGGCCGACCTACGGCGAGCACTGGGCCCGGGCCTGGCTCGACCTGGCCCGCTACGCCGACTCGGCCGGCTATGCCGACGACCCCCCCCGGACCATCTGGGCGTATCGCGACTACGCCATCCGCTCGTTCAACGCCAACAAGCCGTTCGACCGGTTCACCCTCGAACAGATCGCCGGGGACCTCCTGCCCGACGCGACCGACGAGACCCGGATCGCGACCGCGTTCCACCGGAACACGATGACCAACAGCGAAGGCGGGACCAACGACGAGGAATTCCGGAGCGCCGCGGTCGTGGATCGGGTCAACACCACGATGGCCGTCTGGATGGGCACCACCATCGCCTGCGCCCAGTGCCACGACCACAAGTACGACCCCCTCTCGCAGGCCGACTTCTTCCGGCTCTACGCCTTCTTCAACAACACCCAGGACGCCGACCGGAACGACGAAGGGCCGACCCTGCCGATCGAATCGGCCGAGCGGAAGCGGCGCAAGGCCGGGCTGAAATCCGAGATCGAGGCGGCGGAGCGGGCCGTCCGGGCCCCGCTCGACCCGCGATCGGAGGCCCTGAAGGCCGACCTGGGGCGCTATTTCCTCGACGCCGACGAGATCGTCCGGAGGCCGGCCCTCGATAAGCTGGCCGATTTGAAGAAGCGACTCGCCGCGATGAAGCCCGAGACGACCGTGCCGGTCCTCGCCGAGACGGCCGCCAACGCCCGGCGCCAGACCCGCATCCAGCGCCGGGGGAACTTCATGGACCTGGGCGACCCGGTGTCGGAAGGCGTCCCCGAGGCCATCTTCCCGCTCCCGCCCGGAGCCCCGCGCGACCGCCTGACCCTGGCCCGCTGGCTGGTCAGCCCGGACAACCCGCTGACGGCCCGCGTGGTCGCCAACCGCACCTGGGAGCAGATCTTCGGGGCCGGCCTGGTGCCGACCAGCGAGGAGTTCGGCTCGCAAGGGGAGCCGCCCACCCATCCCGAGCTGCTCGACTGGCTGGCGACCGAGCTGGTCGCCCGGCACTGGGACCTCAAGCAGTTCCTCCGCCTCCTGGTCACGTCGAGCACCTACCGGCAGAGTTCGAAGGTCACGCCCGAAGGGCTCCGGCTCGACCCCGCGAACCAGTGGCTCGCCCGGGGGGCCCGGTTCCGCCTGCCGGCCGAGACGGTCCGCGACCAGGCGCTCGCCGTGGCCGGCCTGCTGAGCCCGAAGATGTACGGCCCGCCGGTCCGCCCGCCGCAGCCCTCCTCCGGCCTCAACGCCGCGTTCGGCGGCAAGATCGACTGGGCGACCAGCATGGGGGACGACCGATACCGCCGGGGGATCTACACCACCTGGCGACGCTCGAACCCGTACCCCTCGATGGCCACCTTCGACGCCCCCAACCGCGAGGTCTGCACCGTCCGCCGGTCGAGGACCAACACCCCGCTCCAGGCGCTGGTGACGCTCAATGATCCGGTCTACATCGAGGCCTCGCAGGCCCTCGCCCGCCGGATGGCCTCGGGAGGGAAGGAGCGGGCCGACCAGATCCGCCTGGGCGTCAAGCTCTGCCTCGCCCGAGACCCCAGCGACCGCGAGCTGTCCCGCCTCGCCGACCTCTACGACGACGCCCAAGCCCGCTTCGCGAGCGACCCCGAGAAGGCCAGGAAGATGGCCACCGACCCATTGGGCCCGGCGCCCGCCGGCGCGGACCTCGCCGACCTGGCGGCGTGGACCGTCGTGGCGAATGTGTTGCTCAACCTGGATGAGACTTTGATGAGGCGGTGAGTGATTTTTGTAGGGCGGGTGAGCGGAAGCGAAACCCGCCGATCCCTCCGGAAG
>JAJYDH010000001.1 GCA_021777685.1 Planctomycetota bacterium
GTGAGCTGCTGGAGGGCGCGGAGCTTCGACGGTCGCCAGGACTTGCTCTCGGAGGTGGTGGTGCTCTTGCCGGGCGACCCGTAGAAGAACGGATAGACCGAGGCGGTGTCCCTGGCCGGGAGCCTCACGCCGTACAGGCCGCCGTCGTAATAGGTGTTGGTGTCGAGGATCTTACCGCGATTGCCGTAGCGGAACCCGTAGAAATTGTCGCGATTGGGGTCTTGCGGGAGGTTGGTCTTGTACTTGTTGTAGAGTTCGAAGCGTTCGAGCAGGCCGCTACGCTTGTGGATGTCCGGCTCCCGGGGCTCCGGGATCTGAGCCCGGGCGACGGAAGGGGCGCCGGCCTCGATCGCCGCGAGGACGGCCAGGCCGAGGACGGCCCGGCGGATGGTCATGTTCGGTTCGCTTCTCATCGGAATCCTCCGTATCGGAAGCAGGCAAGCCCCGGCCGACCCGAGGGGAGAGGCCGGGCCTCGATTCTTGAGAGTTGGAAGACGCCCCGGCCCGGCCGACTCCTTGGCCCGGCCGGGGCGATCATGTTCGGATCAGAACCCGTCCGGGGTGTAAGGGGGGAAGGCCAGGAAGTCGCGAGGGGAACGAGTCGTGACGACGTAGGGCACATAGCCGGGGGTCAGGGGGACGGGACCGCCCGGGCCGACGAAGTACTTGATGTCGCCGGCATGCGGATGGAGCAGGCCGTAGATCTTGCCCTTCATGTGCCCCGCCAGGCCGCCCAGGCAATTCTTGCACCCCCGGCCGCCGCAGAACCCGCAGCCGTTACCGTTACCGTTGCCGTTGCCGTGGTGGCCGAAGAGCCGGCCGAGCCCGCCGCACATCCCGCAACCCTTGCCGCCGCAGCCGCCGCAGGGATCGCCGTGGCCGAACAGCCGGCCGAGCCCCCCGCAGACGCCGCAGCCCTTGCCCCGGCAGGAACCGCAGGGGTCGCCGTTGTGGTGGAACCCCTTGCCAAGGCCGCAGCCGGGCTCGGTGCAGGCCTGGGGCGAGGCCGAGGCCGCAGCCGGAGCCTGGGGAGCGGCCACGACGACCCGGGCCGGGGCCGTTGACTGATCCGAGGCGAGGGCGTGGATCGGGTCGCCGGCTCCGCTCGAATGGCAGAGCCCGCAGCCCTTACCCTTGCAGAGGCCGCAATTCTTGATCCGCTTGCAATGGCCGTTGCCGCCGCAGGAGGGGTCGCCGCAGCCGTTGCCGAATCCGTGGCCCAAACCGAGACCGTGGCCCAGGCCGTGGCCGCAGCCCAGCCCCTTGCACCCGTCCTTGCCGCAGTGGTTGAACAGGCCGTGGCCGTGGCAGAAGCCGGGGCCCTTGCCGTGAAGGAGCCCGCAGATCCCGCAATGCTTGCCGGCGTAGCTGTCGAAGAGGCCGTCCTTCGCGTAATGGCCCCAGGGGATGGGGGGCGCGAAGTAGGGGCCGCCGGTGTTGAGGTCGCGGGCCAGGACCTCGCGGGGGATGGTGTCGTGGAACCCGTCGGCGGAGGCCGTCCGGCCGGTCGCCATCGCGGAGATCAGGGCAATCGCGAGCGTCACTCCTCGCCAATGACCGAAGCGCATCGTCACTCCCTTGTCGTCAGACGCTGGAATCCCTCCTGGAGTGTCGGTAATCGTGCGAGCGGTGACGAAACCCCGCGCCGTCCTACGCGCGTCGGGCCGCCATCATCGTCAGCCGGGCCGCGTCGAGCCCGCGCGGGGAGCCTTCCCTCGCGTCCCGGGCATCTTCGCCGATTGGCCTGGCTTCCGCATCTTACATCGGCCAATCCGCCGCGAGGCTGGAGTTAAACCGCGACGACCCCGCCCCTCCGAGTTGGAGGGACGGGGTCGCCATGCGGACGGTCGGGTCGTTCGGCCACACTTGGGACGGGCGCCGATCACCACCACCGCTTCTTGGCGAAGACCGCCGAGGCCGGCAGTTCCTCGACGGGGGCCGGGCCGGCGACATTGTTCTCGTAGGAGATCATCGCGTGAGCCTCGGCCTTCCGGCGGGCCTTCTCGTCGGCCCGCTCGCCGCCGAGGCCCGACCAGCCGAGGACATGGCCGATGATGTGAGGATGCGGGAAGCTGCCGCTTTTCTTCTGGTAGGGGTCGTGCCCCGCACCCGATTCGGCCACGGCCCGGCCGGGCTGCTGCGGGGCCATCGCCGCGTAGGACGCCGGCATCCCCGAGGGAGCCGCCGGGGAGTAGTTCGCCTGGACCACCCCGACCGGGGCCGGGTCGCCTTCGACCCCGTCGAACGGTGCCGGCGCCGAGGCCGAGGCCCGGCCCGGCCTCGAAGCGACATGGGCCGCCGACGGCGACGGGCCCTTCGAGGCGACCGCGCGGCCGGGGGCCTCGGCGACGGGGGCGGGGCCGCCCATCGTGATGAACTCGCCGGGCTGGCTCAGCGCGGCCTGGCAGGCGGTGCAGACGCCGTTCCTCGAATGGGCACAACCCACGATCTTCCCGGGGGGCTTCGCGTTCATCGAGGCCCTGGCCTGGGCCTCCTTGGCGGCACACCTGGCGCAAAGGGTCCGGCCGTTGTGGACGTGGAAGGCGGGCTGGGGGGCCGCCGGCTTCGCGGCGACCGGCGGATCGACCGGCTGAGGGACGGCCGCCCGAGCCAGCGCCGAGGCCGGGGCCGGGTCCGAAGGGGTCGGCGTCGGCTTGCCGTCGAATCCGGGCGGGGTCGGGTCGGCGGCGAGGGCCGCGGCCTGGTAGCCGGCGGGGGCCGACGAGGAGACGTCCTGGGCGCCGACGCCCGTCGGGGCGATCAAGGCGAGGCCGAGCAGGCCGAGGCTGGTCCGAGCGAGGCAACGCATCTCTGGGAACTCCTTTCCCGAATCCGTCCCGCGATCCCGGGCGTCGCGGCCCGAGATCGGGCCCCTCGACGAGCGGGCCCGAGGGCCGGACATCCTTCCCGGGACCGTCTTCCAGGTCCCCCCCGCCCCGCCCACCACCTGCGGCCGGGCGCGAACCGGGGCCGTCCGTCTCGACATCCGAGAGCCGGCGTCTTATTCCCTGGATCGACCGATCGGGCCCTCATCTTGCGGAAAAACGGCCCAGCCGCCACTTCCATACCGGACCGGCACGACCGGCACCGTCGGGATCGATCTGGCGTGATCGATCGAGGTCCGGCAAACTCGTCGATCGGCCGGATGATGCCATGATTTCGAAAGATGAGGACGCCCGACGGATGAACCTCTACCTCGCCGGACCCCTCTTCACCCAGGCCGAGAGGGTCTGGGGCCTCCGCCTGGCGGAACGGCTCACGCTCGCCGGCCATTCGGTCTTCCTGCCCCAGGAGGAGGTCAAGGCGATCGCGACCCTCGACGCCGAGACGATCTTCCGCCTCGACGTCGACGGGGTCCGGTCGGCCGACGCGGTCGTCGCGGTCCTCGACGGCGCCGACCCCGACAGCGGGACGAGCTTCGAATGCGGCCTGGCGTTCGCGCTGGGCTTGCCGATCGTCCTGGTCCGGACCGACTTCCGCGCCGGCGGCGACGCCCTGCCCGGCCAGAACCTGGCGACCGTGAACCTGATGCTCTCCCAGGCCGCCACCGCCGTGGTCGCGCGGACCGACCCGCGCGAGGGGCTGGAGGAACTGGCGTCGGACCTGATCCGGGCCCTGGAATCGCTGCCGGTCTCGATGCCGCCGGTGGAGCGATCCCGGCCCTGAACCGGCAGGACTCCCGCCATTCTCGCCCTCCTTCCCAAATTCCTCGCTTGACTCCCCCGTCTCGACCGATAACCTGGCGAAAATCCGCGATCGTCACGCCTCGGATCGGCCAGGGAGGGCCCACCCGTGAAATTCACCGCCATCCTCGATCGCCATCGGCTGGCCCTGCTCGCGTGCCTCGCGCTCGCGGCCATCCTGCGGTTCGTCAACCTGGATGAGGCCGTCACCTGGGAGGATGAGGCCGTCGCCTTCCACACGGTCCAGTCGGGCACGTCTGTCGAGATCATCCGGGAGATGGTCGCCACCGACGCGACCCGGGCGCCGCTTCATCCCCTGCTCCTCCACGGCTGGCTCGGCCTGTTCGGGACGTCCCTGCTCGCCGGCCGGACGCTGAGCGCCGCGTGCGGGCTCGCGGCGGTGGGCCTGGTCTACATCCTGGGACGGCAGGCGTTCGACCGCTCGACGGCGCTGCTGGCCTGCGGGCTCGCGGCGGTCAACCCGCTGGACGTCCACCATTCGCGCGAGATCCGGATGTACGAGTGTGTGGTGCTCGTCACCTGCGCCTGCTGGGCGTTGCTCTTCTCGTTTCGACGGTCGGCGGGCGTCGGCCGGCAGGTCGCCTATATGTTGGCGATGACGGCACTCGTCTACCTCCATCCCCTCGGCGGGCTGATGGTGATCGCCCTGGCGGTCGGCTATCTGGCGATGCGACCGGGGATGCAACTGGGCTGGAAATCCTGGATGGGCACCCAGATCGGCCTGGCCGCGATGCTGGCGCCCTGGGCCTATCGATACCTCGACCACGGCCCTCAGGAGTTCCCCCGGGCCATCACTGCCCGGCTCGTCCTGGAATGGCCCGAGGGGTTCACCGGCGGCAACGCCGAGGCCGCATGGGCCGGCGCGGCGCTCGTGATCGCCGGGATCGTGGCGAGCCGACGAAAAGGCGAAGCCATCGGGACGACCGGAAGGGCCCCGATCGATCGAACCTCGGCAGCGTTGATCGCCTGGTTCCTCGTGCCTCCGGCACTCCTCCTGACATACAGCCTGACCCGCCATCCGATCTTCGGCGAGCGTCGCTATCTCCTCTATGTTGGCCCGGCTTATCTGATCCTCGCGGCTCGAGGCCTCGCCGCGCTGCCGACTCGGCCAAGGGTCGCTGTGCTGTTGGCCTTCTTCTACTTCAACGTCCAGGCCCTGGACCGGCGGGTCTACCACATCTGCCGGCCGGACCTCCGCACGGCCGCTCGGATCGCCGAGGCGGACGACCCCTCGGCGCCGATCGTGGTCGTCGACAA
Source organism: Planctomycetota bacterium (assembly GCA_021777685.1). Taxonomy (GTDB): domain Bacteria; phylum Planctomycetota; class Planctomycetia; order Isosphaerales; family Isosphaeraceae; genus Tundrisphaera. The sequence continues at coordinate 4,962 of JAJYDH010000001.1, forward strand.
CAACCGCAACGGCCTCTACAAGTGCATGCTCCCTTACAAGAACCCGTCCCTGCCCGCCCAGGTCTTCCCAGTCCGACGGGTCCTCGAAGCGATGGAGAAGCTCCACGCCCCGCCCGCCCCGGTCGTCTGGTTCGCGATCGAACGACCCAAGGGGATGCCGTGGAAGCCGATCCCCGAGCGCCTCTCGCGACTTTACGTCACCGAGCGGACGATCGAACTTCCTTACCTAACGCTGACTTACAATCGGCTGGCCGGCTCCGCGACGGCCGCGAGTCCGGTTCGGCGATGATGAGAGTCGTTCAACGGGGCGGCTTCATGCCGGCCTTGACCCGGGGCGGGACGGGTTCTCGGGAGAAGACCGCCTTGAAGTTCAGGCGAATGTCGTGCGGGAGGTTCCGGGCGACGTAGCGGGCCAGGATGACCTCCTTGCCCTCGACGACCGGGTTGGTCGGCTCGACCAGGGGCGACTCGACCGTGATGATCCCCGTCGGGTGGTGGAACCAGAGCTCGGGCTCGAAATCCGCCGACGACTCCTCCTCGCCCGAGAAGCAGCGGATCATGACCCGGCCGTTCTCGTGTCCCGGCCAGGGGCGTTTGAAAGAGACCGTAAGCCTGCCATCCCCCTCGGCCTTGAACAGGACGTCGTTGATGGAGAGGGGTATGGTGGTCTTCGAGTCCGACGCCCCCTCGATCTCCATCGTCACTCGGACGCTCCCCCGCGCCCCCTCGAAGGTATAGACCGACGAGGGGACCTCGTCCTCGGCCGAGAAGACGCGCGTCGGAGCCTCACCCCGGTGAATGGCGAGCGGGACCGAGGGCCGAGGGGGTGGAGGAGAAGGCTGCTTGGCCCCGCAACCGGCAAGGAACAAAGCACACCACGCGGCCTGCGAGGAGGGCCAGAGTAGAGCCTGCTTCGAGATTCCCATTCCGCGATTCAAGGCGATCCCTCGCGTCCGGCCCCTGGACGGTGACAGCCCGGTAGGGGCCTCGAAGGCATCTTAGTCGAGGGGGTTGATGCGCTCAACCGTGCCGCTCAGGCGAATAGCTCCTTCACCGCCGTCCCGCCGTCGACGATCTTGAGCGGGCGGCCCTGGGGGCTGATGTTTTCCTTCTTTGGGTCGATCTGGAGCGACTTGCAGAAGCTGGCCATGAGGTCGGCGACGGCGACGGGCCGGTCCTTGACTCCGTTCCCGTCCGGGCTGGAAGAGCCGATGACCTGCCCCCCCTTGATCCCGCCGCCGGCCAGGGCGACGCTGAAGACGCGCGGGAAGTGGTCGCGGCCGGCGCCGGGGTTGATCTTGGGCGTCCGGCCGAACTCGCCCATCCAGACGACCAGCGTCCGGTCGAGCATCCCTCTTTGTCTGAGGTCGGCCACGAGCGCGGCGAAGCCGGGGTCGCACGAGGCGGCGTTCCTGGCGACGTTGTCGTTGACGTTCGCGTGGTTGTCCCACCCGCCCATCCGGACCTCGACGAACGTCACGCCCGCCTGGACCAGCCGCCGGGCGAGCAGGCAGCCGTGGCCGAACGGGGTCTCGCCGTAGGAGGCGCGGGTCTTGGGGTCCTCGGCGTCGACCTCGAACGCCTTCATGTGCGGGGAGAGGACCATGTTGGCCGTCTGCTTGTAGATGTCGTGGTGCTCGCGGACCCGGTCGATCCCCCCGGAGTTGCCGAAGCCGCCGACCTCCAGCGAGTGCATCAGGTTGAGCCGGCGGACGAACCGGCCGGTGGGGACGCCCAGCTCGGTGTTGAGCGGCGGCTTCATCGGGTCGGGCACCCGGAACGGCTCGTACTTGACGCCGAGCAGGCCCGCGCCGATGGTCTCGTCCCGGCCGATGCAGACGATGTGCGGCAGGTCGAACTTGGGGTCGCCCAGCTCCTGCGCGGCGACGCAGCCGAAGCTGGGATGCTTGACGGTGCCCGACGGGGCGTAGCCGGTGTGGAGCTGGTAGGAGGCCCGCTGGTGGTTGCCTTCCTTGTTGTTCATCGACCGGATCAGGGCGACGTCCTTCATCACCCCGGCGACGCGCGGCCAGTGATGGGCGACCTGGATGCCCGGCACGGCGGTCGCGATCGCCTTGGTCTCGCCGCCGGTCTCGGTGCCCGGTTTCGGGTCCCAGGTGTCGAGCTGGCTCGGGCCTCCGCCCATCCAGAGGAGGATGCAGGCCATCTGACGCTTCCGCAGCTCCTCGGCCTGGACCGCCATCAGGTCGGTGAAGCTCAGGCCGGCCAGCCCCGCCGCCCCCAGGCCGATCCCCCGGAGGAACGACCTTCGGCCGACCACACCCCGGCCGTTCACCGCCACCTTCAGGATGCTCGACTCGAACATGGAAGTTGCCCCGGTCGCGGAGAGATGGAGGTCGGAACCGGAAACGATCGGCCGTCGACGATCAACGACGGCAGAGGAACTCGGTGGAGTTGATCAGGGCCCAGAGGATGTCCTCGAACGCCTCCGCGCGGTCGCCGACGGCATTCAGGTGGTTCGAGCAGGCGCGGACCTCCCGATCGGTCGGCCGGCGGCCCAGGGCCCGGAGGTAGATGATCTCCAGGACCGACCGGTTGTCCGGATGCGTCATCAGGAGGAATCCGAGCATCGAGTTCGGCCGGGCCTGGATTTCTTTCGTGACCAGCGGGCTGTTCATCAGGAAGAGGGCCTGCGGGATCGTCCCCAGGACGTCATCGTTGGGCGTGGAGGGGTCGAAGCCGAACGTCCGGGCGAACGGCTCGTTCATCTTCCGATCCTGCGGCCCGGCGGGGGCGGCGGCCTTCTTCCTGGCCGGCATCGCTCCGAGCTTGTCGCGCTCGCGGTTGAGGTCGAGGGCGTGGGTCAGGGCGTCGTAGACCTGGTCGGCCCGGAGCCGGCTCGGGACGTTCGACGCGAACGGGGTCCGACCGGCCGCCGTGTTGGTCGAGCGCGAGGCCCGCTGGTACGCCTCGGTGTTCAGGATCGTCCGGAACAGCCATCGGATGTCATACCCGCTGGCGACCCACTGGTCGGCGACGAGGTCGAGGATCTCGGGCGAGTTGGGCGTCCGGGTCGGCCCGAGGTCGTCGACCGGGTTATAGAACCCTTCCCCCATCAGGCTGTACCAGACCCGGTTGATGAACGCCCGGGCGAACCAGGGGTTCTCGGGATCGGTGACGTACCGGGCGGCGAGGACCAGCCGCTGATCGGCCCGGACCTGCTCGCTGACGAGCGGGGCCTCGCCGAGGAAGAACCGGGGAGAGACCGGGATCTTCTTCTCGGGGTTCTTCAGGTCGGGCATCGAGTAGTGGACCTGCCCGGACGCGCCGACCATGAAGACCGGCGGCTGGCCCTTGGCCTGCTTCTGGACCCGCCTCGACTTCGCCCCGGCGAAGAACGCGGCGAACTCGTGGAATTGCTGGCGCTTCCAGGGGTCGCTGGGATGGTCGTGGCACTGGGCGCACTGGATCTGGATGCCGAGGAAGACCCGAGAGACCTCGCCGGCCATCTCGACAGGCGATCCTTCCTCGGCCACGGTGAAGACGGTCGCCCCGTTCTCGTCATTCCGGCCGGTCGCGGTGATGATCTCGGTGGCGATCTCGTCCCAGGGCTTGTTGGCGTCGAGCTGCTCGGCCAGCCACTTCTCGAAGAGCGGGTAGTTGACCTGGCGGTCGTTCTCGTTGGGCGAGCGATACGAGACGACGTCTCGCCAGTAGCGGGCCCAGTTCTGGCCGTAGTCGGGATGTTTGAGCAGGTCGTCGATCAGGGCCGCCCGCTTGTTCCTCATCCTCGACGCGACGAACTCGCGGATGGCGGGAGGCTCGGGCAGCCGGCCGATGACGTCCAGGTAGACCCGGCGGATGAACTGCTCGTCGTTGGTCGGCTCGGAGACGTCGGTCTTGGTCGCGGCCAGCCCCTTGAGGATCAGGGCGTCGACCTGCGCCGGCTGGAGCGTCGCCGATCCGCGGGGCCTCGCGGGGGGCCTGGGCTTCCGGGTCGCACCGTCGACGTCGTCATTCTCCTCGGTCCTCACCACTTCGGGCAGCTTCGCCTCGGCGCGTCGGGCCGCCTTCTTGGCCTTGGCGGGGTCGGCCGCGATCGAGACGCCAACCACCGAGAACATCACGATCAGCGCCGCGAAGGCCCTCGGCCAGGCCGAGCACGCTCCCCGATGATTCGCCATGGCCCTGACGGTCCTTTCGCCGCGATCGGGCGGCGGAGCCATCGGGTTCGTCCCGAAGCCCCGACGGCCCGCTAGATCGATGATAGAACTAACCCCGGACGAAGCAAAGAAGTTTCGCCCAGCCTCGCCCGGACCTCGCTTTTCCGGCCGTCGGGATCGAATCCGCTCCGCGACGGGTCGAATACCCACCCATCGTGCCCGGCGGCCCGCCGCCCGGCCGTCGAGCAACCGCCGGATAGCGACGGGACGCACCTGCGAGGCTGCCTCTCGATTTCGTGGACGGACGACGCTCGCATCCCCGAGTCGGGCAACGGAGCCGTCGAATTCTTCGAAAGGAAACCTCAAAAGCACTGTACGGGCGTTGACAGAAAGCCGATCTCCTGTGTGTACTCGCCGAAGGCGTCCAACCTGTTCTGGCGAACAGGTACGCCTCCGGTAAGATCACGATGAAAGGGGGATTCTCATGGCACACGCGATTCCCGATGGCCTGCACGCGATCGTCCCGCACCTCGTCGTCAAGGGCGCGTCCGAGGCGATCGAATTCTACAAGCGTGCCTTCGGCGCGGTCGAGCATTGCCGAATCCCGGACCAGTCGCCCGCCGGCGCGAACCGGCTGATGCACGCCTCCGTGCAGATCGGCGATTCGAGGCTCTACCTGGTCGACGAGATGCCCGAGCACGGCTGTCTCGGGCCGAACGGCTCCTCGCCGGTGACGATCCACCTGAACGTGACGGACGTCGACGCCACGTTCGAGCGGGCCGTCGAGGCCGGCGCGACGCCGATCATGCCCCCGGCGGACATGTTCTGGGGAGACCGCTATGGCCGGCTGATCGACCCCTTCGGCCACCACTGGTCGATGGCCGAGCATGTGGAGGACCTCTCCCCCGAGCAGATGCGGGCCAACATGGCCGAGGCGTGCCGCAAGGAGCCCTGCGAGGTGGGCTGAGATGGATGCAGGCCGGCGAGAGATCTCACGCACATTGCAAGTGCGGCGATGACTTGTGTTCCGGGCCTCCGAATCACAAGATAAAGGTTCCCGGCCCATCCGCTCGATGTTTCTGGTGCGTCGGCGGGTCGGGCCGGGACCAATCGGCCGCCGGGCACGAAGGACGATCGCGGAATTCCGGACGATCCGCCAGGACCCTCACGACGGTCAGGCTCGTCGTCTCGAAGATCGATCGCTCGGCATGAGGTTCGCCCACGAATGGAGTCACCCGGCGGGAAATGCCGGTTCCGTCAGGACCGCGTCCGGACCAGGAAGTTCGTCCGGATGCCGGGAGTGCTTCGACATGCTCCTCACTCTCCGCCGCTTTGTCGTCACACTTGCCATCGTCGTCCTGGGCCTCTCGGGCTGCTCCTCGCCGCTGAAGTCCGTCAAGAGTACGCCCGCCTCGAACGAGCACACGGCCTGATCTGTCGGCGACCTTAACCACGCCATGCCCGCCCCGATCCATCCGAGCGATCTCGATCCCACCGGGGACGGACCCCTGGGGTAGACCTGCCGAATAAATCGCAATCCCGACGCTGGCGAGCTTTGAAAGCGCCCCGACGACCCCGACTCCCCGCGAGGGGAGCGGGCGTCGGAAGCTCGCTTGGGCCGGGGCGGGCGGTCAGACACCGTCGAGGTGATCGGAGCATGCCCGCCTCGCCCGCTCGATGTCGAGCCTGATCTGAGGGAGCAGGTCATCCAGGCCGGCGAACTTGCGGGTGGGGCGGAGCATGTCGATCAGGTCCAGCTCGACGGTCCGGCCGTAGAGGTCTCCCGAGAAGTCGATCAGGTGGGCCTCGACCGTCCGGGCCCGTTCGCCGAACGTGGCGTTGGGCCCGATGTGGACGGCGGTCGGATGGCGGCCGGGCCGTCCTTCGATGTGGGCGAGTGCGGCGTACACGCCGTCGAGCGGGATGAGAGTCTCGATTCTCGCGAGGTTGGCGGTCGGCACGCCGATCCCGGCGCCTCGGCCGGCGCCGTGGATGACCGTCCCTCCGATCCGGTGCGGATGGCCCAGGAGGCGAGCAGCCTCGTCGACGGCCCCTTCGGCGAGGGCCTTTCGGACCCGGGTCGATGAGACGATCGTGCCGTCGACCTCGGTCGGCGAGGCGACCTCGAAGTCGAGGCCGGCCTCGGCGCACCACGAGCCGAGGAGCGCGGCGTCTCCTCCGCGATCGCGGCCGAAGCCGAATGTGGGCCCTTCGACCATCCCCCGGGCTCCGAGCTGGCCGAGGATGACGCGGTCGAAGAACTCGCGGGCGGTCAGGCCCAGGAGCCACGGGCCCGTCTTGAAGATGCCGACCTCGTTGGCGCCGGCGGCCCGCATCAGGTCGAGCCGTCGGTCGAGCCGCGTGAGCGGGACGGGGGCGGCATCGGGCCTGAGGACGGCGACGGGTGGCGGGTCGAAGGTCAGGGCGAGCGCCGGAGCGCCGGCGGCGTCGGCCCGGCTCCGGAGTCGGGAGATCAGGTGCGCATGCCCCCGGTGGACGCCGTCGAAGTTGCCCACCGCCACGAAAGCCCCGCGGGCCTCCTCGGGGACGTCTTCGAAATCTTCGAGCGTGATCACCGACCCTTGTCCCCCGGCCGTTCGGGCCCGATGCGCCACCCTCGCTCATTCGAAGGCGGCGAGACCCGGATTATCGCCGTCGCGACCCGGCCCGGTCAATGCCGCGCGGGGCCGGGGGGCCGACACCGGTTTTGACGATCCGGGCCGGATATGTTACGAAATCGGGCAGACCGGCGTTCGGCTCGCCATCCAATGGCTGTCGAGGAGGCCCGGCCGCGAGGGGTCTCGACGGGAGCCGGGCTTGGCCAGCGACTTGATCTTACAATTCGGCTACTTCGGGATCTTCCTCGTCCTGGTCCTGGGCGGGCTGGGCCTGCCCGTGCCCGAAGAGGCGCCGATCATCCTGGCGGCCATCCTCGCCCGCAAGGGCACGATGCACTGGGTTCCCGCGCTGGTGTCGTGCTTCGCCGGCGTGCTCGTGGGCGACTTCGTCGTCTATTTCCTGGGCTTCTTCTACGGCGAGAAGGTCCTGAGCCTGCCGCTGACCCGGAAATTCCTGACGAGGGAACGAGAGTCGCAGATCAAGGGGTATTTCCACCGGCACGGGGTCAAGATCCTGATCCTCGGCCGGTTCGCCGTCGGCTTCCGCACGGCGGCGTACCTGACGGCGGGCATCCTCCGACTTCCGACGCTCAAGCTCTTCCTGACGGACCTCTTCGCCGCGTCGATCAGCACTTTCCTGATGTTCGGCCTGGGCTACGCCTTCGCCAGCCAGGTCGAGGAGGGTTTCCGGGAACTCAAGCACTACATCACCCCGGCCATCGCCCTGTCGGGGGCGATCTGGTGGCTGCATCACTACGTCAAGGCCCGGATCAGGGCCGGTCGGGCGGTCGGGCCGCCGGTCCTGGTCTCCGAGGACGTCCCCCTGCCCCCCGATGATCTGCATGTCAAGCCCAGGACTCCGCCGGAGCCCGGAGAGGCCGAGCCTGTCGAGGGGGCCGGGCCCCCCCCGGTCCCGCCGATCTTCGACGACGCCCCGCCCGAGGCCGAGCCCTCCCTCACGCCTCAACCCGCGCTCTCGCCCGAGCGTCGGGCTTGACCGGGCGGGTCGAAGGCTGATACGTTCCCGGTCCTCCTACGAGCCAACATCGCGAGAGCGCACGGATGAGCTTCCCCCCGATCGCCCGAGTCCGCCAGGTCCACGACCAGCCCGAGGTCGGCGACGTCCCCCGGGCGGTCGCCGACGCCATCCGGTCGAGCCGGATCGGCGGGCGGGTCAAGCCGGGGGGCTCGATCGCCCTGACGGTCGGCAGTCGGGGGATCGCCGGGATCGACCGGATCGCCCGGGCGGCCGTGGACGCCCTCAAGGGGCTCGGCCTGGCCCCGTTCGTCGTCGCGGCGATGGGCAGCCACGGAGGCGGCACCGCCGAGGGGCAGCGGGCGATGCTCGCCGAGTTCGGCGTGACCGAGGACGCGCTCGGCTGCCCGATCCGGTCCGAGATGGAGACCACCATCCTCGGCACCAACTCCTTCGGCCTGCCGATCCACTTCGACCGGAACGCTTTCGGGGCGGATGGGATCGTCCTGCTCAACCGGATCAAGCCGCATACGTCGTTCACCGGCCGGTACGAGAGCGGCCTGCTCAAGATGCTCACAATCGGCCTGGGCAAGCACCAGGGGGCGGAACAGGTCCACAAGCTCGGCCTGCCGGGATTGCGCAAGCTATTGCCCGAGGTCGGGGCATACCTCCTGGAAAAGACATCGGTGGTCCTCGGGGTCGCCCTGCTGGAGAACGCCGAGGAGCGCACGGCGCGGGTGGTCGGCGTCGAGCCGGAAGAACTCCTCGAAGTCGAGCCGAAGCTGCTGGACGAGGCCCGGACCTTGATGGCCCGGCTGCCGTTCGACCAGATCGACGTCCTGATCGTCGGCGAGCTGGGCAAGAATTACAGCGGGACCGGGCTCGACCCCAACGTGATCGGCCGGCAGAGGGTCGAGACGATGCCCGACCTGCCCCGGCCGGTCGTCACCAGGCTGGCGGTGCTGGACCTCTCGGCCGAGACCCGGGGGAACGCCACCGGGATCGGCCTGGCCGACCTGACCACGGACCGGCTCGTCGCCGCGATCGACCCGAAGCCGATGCGGGTCAACTGCATGACGTCCAACTTCCTGACCCGGGCCAGGGTCCCGCTCAGCCTGCCCACCGACCGCGACGTCCTGGCCGCGTGCCTGGACACCTGCTGGCGGGTCGACCCGGCCGAGGCCCGGATGGTCATCATCCCGAACACGCTGGAACTCGCCCAGATGTGGGTCACGCGACCTCTCGCCGACGAGGCCAAGGCGAGCCCTTGGCTTCGGTTCGAGACCGACTTCCGGCCGATCCCGCTCGACGAGGGCGGGGCGCTGGACCAGGAGTCGCTGTTCCCGGAGAGCGTCAGGGGTCGACGCTCGACATCTCTCGTCGGCGTGGGCGGCTGAGCGATGGGCCCATCGACGATCATCCGAGGCGTCGTCTTCGACCTCGACGGGCTGTTGTTCGACACCGAGGCCCTGTTCTTCCGGGTCGCGTCGGAGATGCTCCGCGACCGGGGCAAGGTGTTCACGGTCGAGATCATGCGGGCGATGATCGGCCGTCAGCCGGCCGAGTCCGGCCTGGCCTTCAAGACGATGGCCGGCCTGGATGACGCGCCCGAGGCCCTGATGGCCGAGGCGAAACGGCGATTCGAGGCCCTGATCGACACGGCCGTCCGCCCGATGCCCGGCCTGATCGCTCTGCTGGCGCACCTGGAAAGGCTCGACCTGCCGCTCGCGGTCGGGACCTCGTCGGGCAGGGAGTACGCCGAGCGTCTGTTGCGAAATCACCGGCTCCGCGACCGGTTCGCGGCCGTGCTCTGCCGCGAGGATGTGGCCCGGCACAAGCCCGACCCGGAGATCTATCGGACGGCGGCCGAGAGGCTGGGCGCCGAGCCCGCGTCGGTCCTCGTCCTGGAGGACACGCCGACCGGCCTGGCCGCCGCGAAGGCCGCCGGCACGTTCGCCGTGGGCGTCCCGCACGACCACAGCCCGGCCTCCGACCTGGCCGCCGCCGACCTCATCGTCGCGTCCCTGGATGACCCGGCGTTGCTGGCCCGGCTCGACCGGGGGCGGGTCTAATTTTCGATCGATGGCTTTGAGATTCCCGATGAAACTGCCCTTCGCGGAAGGTCGACCCTGGCTGCCCTACGTCGCCCCGATGGCGACGTTCCTCCTGTTAACTTCGGTCGAGGACTATCTGCCGAAGGCGAGCAACGCGCCCCATTCCGCCTATTATCCGGCCTATTACGCGATCAAGATCGCCGTGGTGTCGGTTGTCTGCTGGCTGGGCCGTTGGAGCTGGCGAGACCTCCAGCCGTGGCCCGGGGCGGTGTCGACGGCGCTGGCGGTCGGCCTGGGCTCGTTGGTGACGGTCGCGTGGGTGGGCCTCGACGGGCTGTATCCGACGTTCGGCGGCGTCGGGACGCGGGCCGCGTTCGACCCGAATGTGCTCACCCCGGCCGGGAAGGTCGGTTTCCTGGCCGTGCGGATGTTCGGCCTGGTCCTGGTGGTGCCCCTGTTCGAAGAGCTGTTCTGGAGGTCGTTCGTCGTCCGCTGGATCATCGACCCGGACCACTTTCAGGACGTGCCGATCGGCCGGGTGACGCCGATGGCCGGTGCCATCACCGCCGCCCTCTTCGCCGTCGAGCATCCCGCCGAATGGCTCCCGGCCTTGATGACCGGCGCGGCCTGGGCGTGGCTGCTCCACCGGACGAAGAGCGTCTCGGCCTGCTTCATCAGCCACGCGGTCGCAAATCTCGGGCTGGGGATTTACGTGCTGAGCAAGGGGGCCTGGAAGTTCTGGTGAAGCCGCTCACGGATGGTCGTTGGGATCAACGACGTCGAGCCCTTCGGCCAGGGCGGCGGCGTTCAATTCGCGGTCGGAGGAGACCGGGGCCTGGGAAAGGTGGGCAGCATCCACACCACATAAAGCATTTGATATCAATCTCGTAGGGTGAACACTGCCCACCTTGACAGGACAATGAATTAGAATTGATGGACCATTACCTATTCTGATCAAGGTCCAGCCCGGCCAGCAGGCTCGATCGCGCGACGACCGTGACCGAGCTGAGCGACATGGCCACGGCGGCGATGAGCGGGCCGTAGGTCCCGAACAGGCCGAGGGCGGCTAGCGGGATTCCGATCGTGTTGTAGGCGAAGGCCCAGAAGAGGTTCTGACGGATCGCGCGGAGGGTCGCCCGGCCGAGACGGAGGGCCCTCGGGACGGCGAGCAGGTCGTCGGCGGCGATCACCACGTCGGCGACGGCCTTGGCCAGGTCGGTCCCGGTCCCGAGCGCGATCCCGACGTCGGCCGAGGCGAGCGCAGGGGCGTCGTTCAGGCCGTCGCCGACCATCGCCACCCGCCCCCCTCGGGCCTTGAACTCGGCCAGCTTCGCGGCCTTGCCGTCGGGCAGGACCGAGGCGATGACGTGGGCGGCGTCGAGGCCGACCTCCGAGCCGATCGCCAGGGCGGTCTCGGCGTTGTCGCCGGTCAAAAGGTAGACCTCGGCGCCCATCCGGCGGACCCGGTCGATCGCCTCGCGGGCGTGGGGTTTGACCGCGTCCGCCAGTGCGATGGCTCCGACGGCCCGGCCGTCGGCCGCCACCAGGATCACGGTCTTGGCTTTGTTCTCCCAGGATCGGGCCGTCTCGTCCAGCGAGGTCGTCTCGACGCCCGACTCGGCCAGGAAGCGGGCCGAGCCGACGAGCACCGCGACCCCGTCGACCTTCGCGGCGACGCCCCCGCCCCGGACCGCGCGAAAGTCCTCGACCCGTCCCGTCCCGCGAGAACCGGCCAGGGCCCGGGCGAGCGGATGCTCGCTGCCGGACTCGGCCCCGGCGGCGAGGCAGAGCAGGCGGTCGCGATCGAATCCCTCGACGGTGTGGACGTCCACCACGCTGGGCTTCCCCTCGGTGACGGTGCCCGTCTTGTCCAGGACGACGGTATTCAGCCCGTCCATCCGCTCGAACGCCGACGCCTCGCGGACGAGCAGGCCGGCGCGGGCGCCTCGGCCGGTGGCGACCGCGACGGCCATCGGCGTGGCCAGGCCGAGGGCGCAGGGGCAGGCGATGATCAGCACGGCCGCCGCGTTCACGACCCCCTGCCCCCAATCGTGACCCATCAGGCCCCACCCCAGGAGCGTCAGCAGGGCCACGCCGAGAACGGCCGGGACGAACCGCGCGGAGATCGCGTCGGCCAGCCTCTGAATCCCGGCCTTGGAGCTTTGCGCCTCGCGGACCAGGCGGACGATCCCCTCCAGGGCGCTCTCGCGGCCCAGGCGGCCGGCCTCGACGAGCAATGTCCCGTCGACGTTGCGGGTCGCCCCGGCCACGCGATCGCCGGTGCTCTTGGTGACGGGTTTCGACTCGCCGGTGAGCATCGACTCGTCGACGCTCGACTCCCCCTCGATCACCCGGCCGTCGACCGGGACCGCCTCGCCGGGCCGGACGCGGACGACCTCGCCGGCGCGGACGTCGGCCAGGGGGATCTCGACCTCGGAGCCGTCGCGAATCACCCTCGCGGTCTTCGGGGCCAGGTCGAGCAGCCGTTCGATCGCCGCCCCCGCCGAGCCCTTCGATCGGACTTCCAGGAACTTCCCGAGGGTGATCAAAGTCAGGATGATACCCGCGTCCATGAACGAGTGGGCGTCGTGCGAGTGCCCCATCAGCAGCCGGGCCAGGCTGTAGCCGAAGGCGGTCGAGGTGCCCAGGGCGATCAGCGTGTCCATGTTCGACGAACCTTGCTTCAGCCGCTCCCATGCCCCGCGCAAATAGGGTCCTCCCAGGTAGATTTGCAGGACGCTCGCCAGGCCGAACATCGTCCAGCCGATCGCGAGAGAATGGCGGGCGAGGCCCGACGAGAGCCACGGAGCATAGCCGAGCACGACCAGCGGGAACGTCAGGACGATCCCGACCACGAGCCGATTCCGCCAGTAGGCGACCTGATCGGCCCGCTCGCGACGGAGCGATTCGGCCCCCTCGCCGATGACCAACTCGGCCCGTCGGGCGGTGTACCCGGCGCGGGCGACAGCGTCGGCGAGCTGGGCCTCGGTGACGCGAGATGGGTCGACCCGGACGCCCGCCCGCTCGGTCGCGAGGTTCACCCGGGCCGTCTCGACGCCCGGGACGTCGCCGAGCGCCCCCTCGACCCTCGACACGCAACTCGCGCAATGCATCCCGCCGATGGCCAGGTTCCACTCCTCGGCCTTGGCCGGCTTCGAGGGGGATGGGGCGGGCTTCATTGGCGAGATCGTCACCAGGTTCAGGGGCGTGGCCGGCCCCTCCGCAGGGACGCTGTAGCCGGCCGACTCGACGGCCCGGACGAGCTTCGAGCGGTCAAAACCGGAGGGATCGACGGCGACCTCGGCCCGCTTCCGCACCAGGTCGACCTGCGCCGATCTCACGCCGGGGACGCCTTCGAGGGCGCGTCGGACGGTGCCCACGCAGTGGTCGCAGGTCATCCCTTCGACCGGGATCATCAGGTTTTCGGTGGCATGAGTCATCGGCCGGGCCCTGCTCGGGGTCGATCGTCGCGTCTTTTCCCCATTCTTCGCGGGCGAGGGGCCCGGGCCAAGGGCGAGCCGTGGGCTCTCGCTTGCCCGGGGAGATTCGAGCGGTTATCGTGCAGAGGCCCGGACAGGCATGGCGCCCTGTTTCTCTCCGACCACCCGATCGTCCGACGATCCTCGGCGGCCTTCCCCGGCCGAGGGATGTCCCGTCGACGCCTTCGCCCGTTTCTTCGATGGAGGACCGCCCGATGCCCGACCGCCCCCTCGAAGACGCCGATGACGAGAGAGACCCCGAATCGCTGCCGATCCTCTACGAGGACGAGGACGTCGACGAGGAGATGGACCTCGGCGAGGAGTCGATCGGCGACGAGCCCCGGACCATCCTGATCACCGGGGCGTCGGGCAACATCGGCCGCAAGCTCCGGGCCGCCTGGGACGACGTCTACGACCTCGTCCTGATCGATGTCGACGCCGACCCGGCGGACCCCGAGATCGTGGCCGCCGACCTGTCGGAGTTCGACGAGGGGTGGATGGGCCTCTTCCACGGCGTCGACACGGTGATCCACCTGGCCGCGACCCCGGACGAGCATTCGAGCTGGGAAGATCTGGTCGCGCCCAACATGGACGCCGCGTGCAACGTCTTCCACGCGGCGGCACTGGCCGGGGTCGAGCGGATCATCTTCGCCAGCTCGAACCACGCCATGAGCGGCTATCGGGGGCTCGGCGACATCGCCATCACCGTCGACCTCCCCCCCCGGCCCGGCAATCCCTACGGCGCGGCGAAGCTGATGGCCGAGCGGCTGGGAAAGAGCCTCTCGGGCGTCTTCGACCTCACGTTCGTCGCCCTCAGGCTCGGCTGGGTCCAGTCCGGCGAGAACCGGCCCGAGACCCTGCCCGACGAGTGGAACAAGGAACTCTGGCTCTCCAACGGCGACCTGATCCGCCTGTTCGACCGTGCGGTCGAGGCCGACCTCGGCGACCGCTCGTTCGTCGTCGTCAACGGGATGTCGAAGAACCACGGGACCCGCTGGGACCTCGCCGACTCGTTCGAGGCGATCGGCTACACCCCGAAGGACGACTCCTTCGCCGAGGATACCCGCCATCCCGGACCCCGGAGCCTCGGTTGAACGCCATGAGACGACGAGCGATCGCGCCGGCATTCCTCCTGATCGCGGCGGGCCTCTCGTGCGACGTCCAGAGCCAGAGGCCGGCGTCGACGGTGGCGACCCCGGGCCAGCCCCGGCCAGGCGTGACCTCCGTGTCCGGCCTCTCGGCGGAGATGCTCGCCAACGTGGAGGCGTCTTACGTCCCCGTCTACTCGCACGTCTACACCGCCGACACCGCCCAGGCGCTCAACCTGGCCGCGACGCTCTTCGCGAGGAACACCGACGCGACGACCTCGGTCATCCTGACCCGCGTGAGCTACGTCGGCTCGGACGGCAAGACGCTCCAGGAATTCCTGAAGTCGCCGCTGAGGATCGCGCCGCTGGCCTCGATGGATTTCTTCATCAAGGAGAGCGACGTCACGGGCGGTGCCTCGCCGAGCTTCCTCGTCGAGTACGTCCGTGAAGGGCCGGCGAGCGAGCCGATCGTGGAATCGGTCATGGTCGGCACGGCGGGCACGCAGGGGATCTCGTTCACCTGCTCCGGCCGGCGAATTGCCCCCAGGAAGCCCTGACGTCCTCACGGACAGGACTTCGGCCGAGGAATGCTTGACGGCGGCTTGCTTCCGCACCGACACCAGGACGGCGGCGTGGTGCGCCAGGGGCTCGCCGTCGTCCTCGACCTGATCGGCACCGGCGGCCGTGTCGCCTCTTGCCGGATGGTCAGGTACTGGGTCTCTCTGGCGTTGAAATCGGCACATGTGGTCAAAGTCGGGTCGGTCCGGAGATCGCGATCCGACGCCGAAAGGCCGTCGAGCCGACAAGGGTACGTCATTCGCACTTGGAGGAAAATCTGGACAATTGGGCGTCGGTGCCGAACCCCGCGACGCCCGGAGATGGCCATCATGCTGGGTTCAGGGGACACTCGACCATGAATTCCGAAGACCGCGACGAGCACCGACAGGACTCCGAGCCGTCGGGCGAGGATCGGGAGGCCGCCCGTTCGCCCGAGAATGAACCCGACGTCGTGACGACGACCGACCCGGCCATCACCAGCGGTCGGGGGGAAGACCAGGGCCGGAACCTCCGACCCGACGAGACCATCGTCGCCGAGACCAGCCGCGTCACTCGGGCCGTGCCGAGCTATGTCCCCGAGGCGAGCGCCTTCGTCGAGCCCGAGCGGCCCGGGAAGGGCCAGAAGGGCAAGCCCGAGGGCCAGGGCCGGGATGGAGGTAAGGCCCAGCACGAGGACGAGGATCGATCCGACGACCGGCGAGGGCCGGCTCATTCGGGGCAGCCCGGCTGGATGAGCTACGTCATCATGGGGGCGGTGGCCCTGGCATGCGGCGTCGGGGGCGCGTGGGCCTTCTCGCACTTCGACCAGTCGAAGAAGGACGACCAGGCGCAGAAGGGTGGCAACTCGCAGCAGTCGAAAAAGGGGGGCGACAGCTCCTCCAAGAAAGGCGATTCGTCCGAAGGCCACGCCAAGGGTCAGACCAGCGGCGGCGGGTCGTCGAGCGATTCGGGCTCGGAGATCCCGGGCTTCACCTCCGCCGAGGACGCCGACACCCTGAAGAAGCAGATCGAACACCTCTCCTCCCGGTTCGACACGCTCCAGCAGCGGGTCGAGTCGATGGTCATCCCCCGCGAGACCCCGCCCCCCGACGTCGGCACCCTGCAGATCAAGATGGGCGAACTCTCTCGGACGGTCGGAGATCTCACGGGCCTGACCTCGCAGTCCCGGCAGATGGCGAACAGGCTGGATCACCTCCAGGAGGAGATCAGGGGCCTGCGCGACCAGCTTTCCGCGGCGAAGGAACGGGGCGGGGTGGTCACGGATACTCCGACCATCGGCTCCGTGGATCACAAGGTCGTCTCGCTCGCCGGCCCTCCGCCGGCCCCCCCGACCTCGATCCTGCCGTCGGACCCCGATTCGCCCGACGAGGCGATGGCCGAGGGGATCGCCCTGTTCAAGAAGGGCCGCTATCCGCAGGCCGATGACATCTTTCGCAAGCTCCAGCTGACGAGACCGCAAGACGCCCGTGTCTGGTATTATTCGGCCCTCGCCCACGGATTCGCCACGGGCGAGTGGGAGGGCGACACCAGGCGATTCGTCATGCAGGGCGCCGATCGCGAGCGGGCGGGATTGCCCTCGACCTCGCAGATCGATACGGCCTTCGCCGGCCTGAGCGCGGCACAGGGCAGGGACTGGCTGGCTTCCTACCGAGCACAACTGGTCAAGCGATAAGCCGAGTTCGCCCTCTCAAAGTGTCGAAGGCCCGGCCGGCCCGATGGAGCGGGTCGGCCGGGCCATTTCGATCGATGAGCACCGTTTGCCGGCCTCGGGTCACTCCTCGTCGCCCTCGTCGTTGCCGCCATCGGCCTCGGGGTCTTCGGGCTCCTTGGGATCGCCGTGGATCATCAGGGAGTAGAGCGCGGGGACGACGAAGAGGGTCGCCGGCTCGCCGGCGAGCAACCCGCCGAGGATCGCTCGGCCGAGCGGGGCGTTGGCCTCGCTGCCGGTCTCCAGGGCCAGGGCGGTCGGGATCATGGCGAAGAAGGCCGCCAGGGCGGTCATGGTGATCGGCCGGACCCGCATCTCGGCCGCCTTGCGGATCGCCTCGGTCGGCGAGAGCCCCTCTTTCTTGCGGAAATCCTGGGCAACGTCGGTCATCAAGACCGTGTTGGCCACCTTGATCCCCACGCTGAAGATGATCCCCAGGAGGGACTGCACGTTGAGAGAGGTCCCGGTGAAGTAGAGCATCGGCAGGGTCCCGACCAGGATCAGCGGGACGGCGATCAGGACGCAGAGCGGGACCAGGAAAGATTTGTCGAGGGCCACCATCATGAAATAGATGATGATCACGGCGAGCACCAGTCCGATGCCGAGATCCCGGAAGGTCTGCGTCATCCGGGCGTATTCGCCGCTGACGATGATCTCGGTCCCCTTCAAGATGCGGCGGCCCCCCGATTCGGGATCGTAGGCGTCGTAGGTCGTCCCCTCGCCCGAGCCGCCGGACTTGCTCTCATCCTTCACCTTGCCGAACTTCTCGACGACCTTGTTGACGTCGGCGGCCACATGGCCGAGGTCTCGTCCGTAGACGTTGATGTTCAGGTCGATCGACGGCCGGATGTTGAGGTGGGTGACCTCGGTGGGAATGCTGCTCCGGCTGAGGTGGACGAGATTGCGGAGGAGTGTAGGCGGCCCGGATTCCTCGCGGGCCGGCGTCGGCCGAGGGATGAGGGTTGGCATCCGTTGATCCTTGACGGCGACCCGGCTGTCCGACTTGGTCTGGTTGATCCCGGTGATCGGCACGTTCAGGAGCGACTCTAGCGAGTCGATCTTCTCCAGCGGATATTGAACGCCCACGAAATACTGGTTGCCATTCGCGCGGTCGATCCAGAAGATCTGCTTGTTAAACTGGATGGATGAGTTGAAGGCCGCGATGACGTTCCTCATCACATCCTCCTGGGTCAGGCCGAGATCGGCGGCCTTGGCGCGATCGACCTCGACGATGTATTCGGGATAGTCGATCCGCTGGAGGATCCGGGGGTCGACGACGCCGTCGATGTTGGCCACCTGGCGGCGGATCAGCTCGGCGATGTGGTGTGACTCCTTGAGCTGTTTGCCCGTGACCCGGACGTTGATCGGGGTGGCCCTCCCCTGGTTCAGGGCGCTCTGGATCAGGCCGCCGGCGTTGAAGGCGATCTCCAGGTCGGCGAACCGATCGTCGTCGGCGAACGCCTTGCGGAGGACGTCGGCATACTGGTACGAGCCCTTCTTGCGGCCTTCGGTGAGCTGGATGCGGATGATGGCATCCATCTTGGCCTGGTTCAGGGTGTAGGCGGAAGAGATGTCGGGGTTGACCCCGATCTCCGAGACGATCAGCTTCAGGTCGGATTTGGGGATCTTCTCGCGGATGAACTTCTCGGCCTCGGCGATCCGTGCGTTGGTCTTCTCGATCTTGGTGCCGCTGGGACATCGCGCGTAGATCTCGAAGGCGCCCGAGTCGACCTGCGGGAAGAACTCCTTGCGGAGCGGCTCGATCAGCCCGCCGAGGGTCAGGGCGAGGAGGAGGAAGGCCCCAATGACCACCGGCCAGCGGTGCAGCAGGACCCAGTCGAGCAGCTTGCCATATTCCCTGATCCAGGCGTCGACAAACTTCAGCCAGCGGTCGAAGCCGCGGCCGATCGGGCCCTTTTCCTTCTCCCGTTCTCCCTCGGGCTTGGGCTTGAGGAACATCGCCGCGTAGGTCGGGACGACGGTCCTGGACAGGATGTAGGCGGTCGCCATCGAGAAGCCGACGGCCATCGTCATCGGCCGGAACAGGAAGGAGCCGGTGCCGGGCATCAGGGCCAAGGGCGAGAGGACCAGCAGGGTGCTGAGGCTGGAGACCAGCTCGGGCAATGCCACCTCGCTGGCCCCGAAGAGGGCCGATCGGCGGATCGGGTCGCCCATCTCCAGGTGGCGGTCGGTGTTCTCCAGGCAGATGATCGCGCTGTCGACCATCGGGCCGACGGCCAGGGCCAGTCCCGAGAGGGTCATCACGTTGATCGTCTGGCCGAAGGCGTAGAGCAGCCCGAGCGCCGAGAGCACCGAGAGCGGGATCGTCGAGACGGCGATGGCCGTCATCTGCCAGCGGCCCAGGAACGCCAGGATCGTCAGCGAGCAGAGGACCGCCCCCAGGCTCGCCTCGGTCGCCAGGCTGCTGATCGACTGGCGGACGTAGACCGACTGGTCCATGATGACCTCGAGCGAGATGCTCGGGTCGCTGAGCTGCGACTTGATCGTCGACAACCTGGCCCGCAACTGGTCGATGACCTTCAAGGTGCTGGCGCCAACCTGCCGCATCACGGGGACATAGACCTGCTTGCGTCCCTCGACCCGGACGATGGCCGTCTGGATCATGGCATCGTCGGTCGCCCTGGCCACGTCGCCGACGAACGCGCGGTTGCCCCGCTCGGTCCGCAAGGGGATCTGGTCCATGTGCGTCACCTTGTCGAACAGCGCGTTGCTATTGAGGAAGTAATCGCGGTCGCCGATGATCGCCTCGCCGGTCGGCAGGAAGACGTTGGAGTCGGCCACCGCCCTCATGACGTCGAGCGGGGCGACGTCCCGGGCCATCATCTTCTCGCGGTCCAGGTAGACCTGGACGGCGCGGAGCTTGCCGCCGAAGACGACCGGCGAGACCGCCCCCCGGATCTCCATCACCTTGTTGCGGACCTCGTATCGCCCGACGTCGTAGAGCTGGATCTCGTCCGCCGACTCGCTGTTCAACGCCACCATGCAGACCGGCGTCGTCGAGGTCGGGTCGAATGGCATGACGATCGGCGGGAGTGTCCCCGGGGGCATCTGCGGGACCACTGACTGCGCCAGCGAGAGCACCGACGAGAGCGCCTCGCCCGGCTGGACGTCCTCGTAGAAATAATTCCGGACCACGCTGATGCCCAGGATCGACCGCGACTCCTGCCGCTTGATCCCCGAGGCGATGTCTGTCCATCGCTCGATCCGGTTCGTGATGTCGCGCTCGACGTCGCGAGGCGGCATCCCACCGTAAAAGGTCAAGACCTGCACGGCCGGGCTCTTGAAGACGGGCAGGATATCGATCGGGATCAGGGCCACGCTGATCCCGCCCAGCAGGGCGATCGTCAGCGCGAAGACCGTCACGGCCCAGGGATTCATCAGCGAGGCACGGATCAGGCCCCTCATCGGTATTTCCTTCCGACTCTAGGCGCGGTCTCGGCCTCTCAGCGAGCCCGAATGTCGACGCGGTGTTTCGCGAATCACTGGGCAACTTCCGCGCCCGAGCCCGGATGTTGGCACAAAATCTGCCCTCGGTGGGGTCCAACCGGAACCGAAACGAGGAGAACCGTCGTGCCCACCACAGTCGAGACGCCTTCGAGGCAGGCCCGATCCGTCGAGGGCGATCGGGGCCCACGCCGGTCGGGCCGGAGAGGCCATCGCCGGACCTGGATCTGGTGGGCGGTCGGGGCCGCCGGACTGGTCGGGATCGGGGTCTTTCTCTATCTGAGGGCGGGCAAGGCCGACGACCCGAAGGGTGATCCCTCCAGGAACGAGCCGGCGGGATCGGCCGACGCCGACGGGTCGCGACCGCCCGACGGACAAAACAAGGCGGCCGTCAAGGTCAAGGTGGCCCGTCCGCACCGGGGAGGGATCACCCGGACGACGACGCAACTCGCCGAGATCCGCTTTTTCGCTCATGTCCAGATGTTCGCCAAGGCATCCGGCTTCCTGAGGTCACAGGTGGTCGACATCGGGGATACCGTCCGGGCGGGGGACGTCCTGGCCGAGGTCTACGCGCCCGAGCTCCAGCAGCAGGTCGAGCAGGCCGCCGCCGCCGTCGAGCAGGCCAGGGCCGAGGTCGTCCAGGCCGAGGCGCTGGTCACGGTCGATCAGGCCGCCGTCCAGGCCGAGACCGCCGTCGTCAAGCAGCGAGAGGCCCAGATCGGCCAGTACACGGCGACCCGGAAGTATCGCGAGAAGGAATACATCCGGTACTCGGAACTGGCCGTCAACCGGGCCATCGACGATCGGGCGGCCGACGAGAAGCAGGACGACTTCGAGTCGGCCAAGGCCGGCGAACGCTATGCCATCGCCTCCGTCGAGGCGGCCCGGGCGAGCCTGGCCCGTGCCGTCGCCCAGGTCGACCGGGCGAGGGCCGACGTCAAGGCGGCGAGGTCGAGAGTGCTGGTCGCCGAGGCCCGAGAGGCCAACGCCCGGATCTACCAGCAATACACGCGGCTCACCGCGCCTTTCGACGGCGTCGTGACCGAGCGCAACTACTACGACGGCGACTTCGTCCGCGATGCCGCCCAGGGATCGAACACGCCCCCGGTCCTCGCGGTGGCCAGGACTGACCTCATGCGCGTGGTCGTGTACATCCCCGATTCCCAGGTCCCGTACCTCGACCGTGGTGATGAGGCGGTTGTCCGCGTCCAGGCCCTTGGGGGTGAGGAATTCCGGGGCAAGGTCGCGCGTTATTCCAACATGGAGATGGCCTCGAACCGCGCGATGAGGGCCGAGGTCGACATCCCCAACCCCTCCGGTCGGCTCCGCCACGGGATGTACGGCGACGTGACGATCCTGCTCGATCCCGCCACGAAAGTGCTGACCGTCCCGTCCCCTGGCCTGGTGGAAAACGACGGCCACGGCGCCGGCTCGGTCTACGTCGCCCGCGACGGCAAGGCTCACAAGGTTTCGGTCCGGGTCGGCAGGGACAACGGTCTCATCGCCGAGATACTCTCGGGGCTGAAGCCAGCCGACGAGGTGATCGTCGACTATAGCGGCTCGATCGAGGACGGCTCGGAGGTCGAGGCCCTGCCGGCGGATGTCGAGGAGGCCAAACGCGAGGCGGGGCGGGAGAAGTGAAGTCGGGTCACGGTCCGGGCGGGCTCGACGCCCCCAAAGAGCTCCGTTCGGTTGGCTTTGCGTTGGGATCGGTCATCAGCCGCCAGAGCGCCTTGTCGTACTCGACCCTCGCGGTCAACTCGGCTCGATGCGCCTCGGCGAGGGCGGCGAGCCCCCGGGCGGTTTCCTCGCGGCTCGGGGATTTTCCGGCCGCCCCCAGCGACCTGAACAATTCGGCCTGGAGCCGGTCATATTCGTCCGCGGCCCGGGCCGAAGCCTTCTTCGCACGATCCAGCGACTCGAAGCCATCGGGAGGCGAATCGGTCTCACCGCCGGCGGCGGCGACGTTGAGGTCGCTCCGCGACGCGGCCCCGGCCTTCTCGGGCGGCGAGGACGAGGCCCTCCCCTCCGCTCGGGTCGGATTGGCGGCGAGCGCGTCGATCGAGGAGGCGGGCAAGGAGGGACGGGTGGGGAGTTCCAGCGGCGGGGGCGAGCCCATCGCGACGAAGAGCTGGAACTGGGCCTGATTATAGCCGAGAACGGCATCGATCAGGCTCTCTCGGGCCTTCCGGAGCAGGTTCAGGTTGTTCAGGACCTCCAACGGAGGCCCGGCCGCCTGCCGGATGCGCTCCAGGTCGTTTTGGTAGCCATTCTGGGCGATCGTCAACTGTTCGATGGCGATTCGCAATTTCTCGCGCCTGGCGAGGGCCTCGGCCCGAGAGGACGCGACCTCATCGCGGACCAGATTGATGACGCGATCTCGATCGGCGACGGCCAGCCCGACCTGCGAGTCCCGCCTCTTGATGCTCGCCAGGTTGCCCGCCCCGAAGTTGAGCAGCGACCAGTAGGCGAAGGCGTCAAAGTCGGTCCGTCCCGCGAAAGAGCCGAGCAGGGGCGGCGTCAGATTGCTCCCGCCGCCGTAGGCCGCTCCGCTGTAGCCGAGCCATAGGGTTGGCAGGAAGGGACGAGACCGTTCCTGCCGGGCCCGCGTCTCCGCGACCGCGATGCCGGCGGAACGGGCCTTCACCTCGGGCCGACGATGCAGCGCCACCCGGATGAGTTCCTCCGTGTTGGCGTCGGGCTCGATCAGCGCGAAGACCTCGGGGGCCGGGTTCGCCGGCTCGATGGTGGCGGAAGGGTCTAGGTGGAGCCGACGGGCAAGGCGGGCCGACGCGACCGCGACCCGCTCCTCGGCGCGGCGGATCTCGCCCAGCCGGAGCTGCCTCTGCGTCTGGGCACGGTCCGCGTCGGCCTGGCGTCCCTGGCCGGTCCTCGCGTATTGGGCCGTGATCCGCGCGACCTCGGCCGCCTCGGTCTCGGTCCTACGCCTGGCCGCCAGGTCGTTGGCGGCCGCCTGCAGCTCCAGGTACTCGACCGCGACGCCAAGGAGGACCGAGTTGGCGGTCGCCGAGGCGTCGAATTCGACCACGGCGACCTGCTGCCGGGCCGCCAGAGGCTCGAAGATCGCATCCCCGAGGTGCGCGGCGATGTTCACGGCCGGGATTGAGACCGTCCCGGAAGCGACGGCCGAGGCCCCGCCTCCGAGGTACAATGACTGCCTGTCGACGGTGATGAGCCGGCCGTCCGATTGCTGGAGGACGCCCGCATGGCCGTCGTAGCTGGCGCCGGCGTTCAAGGTCGGCAGGAGGAGGACCCGAGCCTGGAGCTGTCGGCCGAGCGCCTCGCCGACCCGGGCACGCGCCTCGCCGAGGATCGGATTGGCCTTCTCCGCCAGTCGGAGGGCCGACGGCAGGTCGATCGGCAAAGTCGAGGGCGACGGCGGGATCGTCGGTTGAGCGATCATGGGGCCTGATGAGCCCGAGGTCTTCCTCAACTCCGGGTCGTCCGGCACCCGGATCGGAGCGACCGGCTGAGCATCGGTCGCCGTCCGAGGAGCGGCACCGATGGCCGGGAGGGGCGGGAGATTCCCGACCGTACCTGAAGCCGACGGCTCGGCATCCCAGGATTGTCCGCCTGGCCGGACCCCGGCGCAACCCGGCGTCCATGCCAGGATCATCGCGGCCAAGGCAGCGAGGACCCGCTGGCGATCAACGATCTCAGGCCGGGTTCGGGTCGTTGACATGGCCATCCCTTGGGCATTTGCCTTCCCGGATCTGGGAAGTCGGATGCGTGAGCTCATCGGGCGGGCATCGGTGATACCGTCGGAGCGAATGGTGAGCGGCCGGACGGGGGCGGGGGCGTGACACTCGCGGGCGGGCTCGCGCCAGGACCGGCGGCATCATCCGGGACCGCATGGGCCAGGTTCGCCGCCGGGGGCTGTCCCAGGGCGACGTACATCTGGAAGTGTGCCTGGTTATAATCGACGATGGCGTCGAGGTAATCGAGCTTCGATTCTCGGAGCAGGTTCAGGCTATCGAGGACCTCGATCGGGCGGGGGTTCTTGCCCTCGCCGGGGACACCCTGCTTGATCCGCTCCAGGTCGAGCGCGAATCCCTGGGTCGATGAGCGGACGGCCACCTCGTCGTCGCCGATCTGGGCGAACCGGGCGTGGGTCCGGGCGTAAGCCTCGGCGACCTCGTCCCTCACCTGGTCGAGGACCGCGAGCTCGCGGAACTTCGAGACCGAGACCTGCGCCCGCGCGATCCGGATCAGGGCGGCGTTGCCGAAGCCGAGGTTCCTCGCCGACCAGTACGCGAACGCGTCGATGTCGCTCCGGTCGCCGAAGTTCCCGAAGTTCGGCCTGACCAGGTTGCTCCCGCCGCCGAACCCGCCCCCGCTGAGGCCGATCAGGATCGTCGGCGAGAACGGCAGGGCCTTCGCACCTTGCAGCGCGAGCAGTGCCTCCTTGATCGCGGCCCGGCGCTCGCCCAGTTCGGGCCGGCGGAGCAAGGCCAGGGCGATCAGCTCGCAGAGCGGGATCGGGTCGGGGACGATCGACATCGGCACGGCGTAGGCGTCGGTCGGGTGCAAGCGGATCGAGGGGTCGAGATTGAGCGTCCGGCAGAGTCGCGAGGAGGCGACCAGGATCTCCCCCTCGGCCTGTCGGAGGTCCGCCCTCCTCCTCGCCAGTTCCGTGGCCGCCCGGTCGGCGTCGGCCTGTCTACCCTGGCCGGTCCTGGCATACAGGGCGGTGATCCGCGAGACCTCGGCCGCCTCGGTCCGGATCTGCTCGGCGATCGCGCGACGCCCCTCGGCCCGGATGAGTTCGCAATAATCGCTCGCGACCCGCAGGAGGACCTGATTATTGACCGCGACCCTGGCGAACTCGCGCTGGCGGACGACCTGACGGCTCATCAGATAGCGGAAGACGCCCTCGGCCACGTTGCCCGTCAGGACGACCCCCGGGATCGAGACGGGGCCGGCGGCGGCCGTGAAGGCCCCGGCGCCGACGTAGACCGAGCTGCGGTTGACCGACAGGATGTTGCCGCTCGACTGCTGCAAGTTGCCCGTATGGGAGTCGTAGCTCGCCCCGCCATTGAGGGTCGGCAAGAACTGGGCGGCGGCGAATTGCCGGACCGCGACCGACTCCACGACCAACTGGCGGGCTACCAGGAGGTCGGGGTTCTGCACCCCGGCCAGCCTCATGGCCGTGCCCAGGTCGATCGGCTGGACTTCTCCTCGGAGGATCGTGGAACTGTCCGGGGCGACCGTCGGCGGAGAGTCCGACGGGTTCGAAGCCGGGGTTCGCGGCGTCGGGGGGGCGATCTCGACGGCCGGAGGATCGGCGTCGGGCCCGGGCGGAGTCGCCCCAGCATCGACACCCGCCGCGATCGCGACGAGGGGCAGGAAGGCCCGAAGCACCTGGGACCATTCCGGACGTCTCATGATTCCTCCTCCTGAGGAAAACGCCCGGGCGGTCCCCGGGCCGGATGCTCAACCTTCGAAGCGCAGACTGCCGGTCGACCCGATGGTGATGATCGGGAAGTTGCGCACGAGCTGGCGACCGTCCGGGGCGACGACGAGGAAATTCGTGTTCGGGTCGAACTTGACGCCCGTCGTCAACTTGTAGGTGAATATCCCCTCGGCGTTGACGGGCAGCAGGGGCCCGTTGAACTTGTAGTAACCCAGGGGGCCATCGACGAAGACCGCCGAGCCGGGCAGTGTCGAGCCGATGATGGTCACGCTCTTCTTCCGGGTGATCGGCCCCGAGTTGTACAGGTGGGGTTCCGAGGTCTGTTGACCCGCGGCCAGGTGGACGTCGAGCCCCAGCGGGACATTCGGGGTGGGGTTGGAGAGATTCCGCTCCAGGAGCCGTGCGTCCTGCTGCGAGATCACCCCGGTCTGGAGGAAGTCGGCCGCCGGGTTGTATCTGGATTGGCCGACCTTCGAGCCGTAGGAACTGGCGAGGTCTTGCAGGTCGGCGATGTCGACATGGCCCGAGCCGTTGACGTCACCGGGCAGGTAGACCCTCAACTGAAACGCGCCGCTGCTTCGCCCCGTCCCGGCGACCTCGACGGTCAAGGGGCCGGGCCGATCGTCGAGCACCAGGATCGTCGACGGGCCACCGAGCCGGGCCCCGGGGCTTCCCTGGTGATAGACGGGCAGTCGCTCGCCGGCCGGGCCGAACGCGGAGACGATCGTGGGTCTCAGGGTACTGCCCGGTTCCGGCGCGACGGCCAGCCCGATCACCGTGCTCGGCCGCCCTTGCGCGAGGTTGAGCGGCTGGATGGTCACGGACGCCGACCCCGAAACACCGGGTGCGGGGACGACCCCCTCGGAGACGCCCAGCGTATCCGCGGGTAAGCTGGCGTTCATCGCCATCCGGGGCTCCATCGGTTCGAGCCGGGGGCGGCGGCGGTTCCGCTGGGCGGTCATGAACGCTCCTCAAGACAACCTTCGCCGCGAAGCATGAACATGCCACAAGAGCGATCGGTGCGATCGGCCCGCCTGGCTTGATGCCAGGTCGGTCGAAGTCCCGACGATCGCGAGATCTCCTGCTCATTGAGGACTTCGGTGCTTTGGATTTCCACGATGAGTCTTTTCCCCATCGTGCGCGATCGAGACTCCTGAGAGGATCTCGTCCGTCCGGCCTTTCCGAATAGCCGCCGGCTTGCAGCGGCTCTCATCCGGATGACCCGCGGTCGAGGGAAAAGGACCGGCCCCGGCCCTGAACCATGCCGCCGATCTGGGGAACCATGGTAGTGGCCGGGTGGCGGTCCCCCTTATCCCCGTCGCATCACGAGTGTGCATCGCTGGAGGCTTTCCGCCAGCAGGCCGCCCAGCCGAGCGCCAGGCCGATGTAAGGCAAGGCCCTCGGCAGGGTCTCGGCCATCTCGGGGGGGACGACCAGAGTCCGCTCCTCGACCAGCGACCAGCCGGCGCCTTCGGCGATGGCCAGATATTCCGGGATCGTCCGGTGGATGGTCCGGATGTGCCGGCGGAGGCCGGTCTCGGGGTCGATGAATCGGGCGCGCTGGCCCTGGGCGGTCCGATCGGGATGGAGTGCCGAGAGCAGGCAACGGGCGCCGGGCCTAGCCACGCGGGCCGCCTCGAACAGGACGCCCGCCAGATCCTCGACGTGCTCGGCGACCAGGCCGAGGACGACCAGGTCGAAGGTCGAGTCGGCGAACGGTAACGGGTCGGGGAGCCGGTGTCGCGCCCACTCCACGGGCCGGCCGGCGAGCCTGGCCCGCGCCCGGTCCATCATCTCGGGCGACTCGTCGAGGCCGCAGACGGACGCCCCGGCCTCGGAGAGGGCCAGCGTGTGCCGGCCGGTCCCGCAGCCGAGGTCGAGCGCCCTCCGACCAGCGATCGGCCCGAACCAGCCCCGGAGGGCCGGCGCCTCCAGGGCCGTCAGGGGGTTGCCGTCGTCGTCGTAGATCGGGGCCCAGGCGGCATAGCCCGCCCGGGCCGACAGCTCTTCGGGTTCGTCCATCGGGCCCTCCCGGGCGGAGGGTGTTCGCAAGTACCGGGCCCACGAGAAATGTCCCCGGCCCCGCGAGGGGTCCGGGGATTCGCGTCGGCGATCGGGATCATCCGGGCCCGGCTCAGCCGGGCGGGGCGGGGACGGCGCCGCCGGGGGCGGGGACGTTGCCGGGCGCGGGCGGGGCCGGGACCGGGGCGTTCGGGGCGGCGGTGCCGCCGGGCATCGACTCCTCGGCCTCGGGGGCCGCGGACGGCCTGGGGATCGCGCCGGGGCCGAAGGTCGGCGCGACGGGCTGGCCGGCGGCGTTGATCCCGCCGACGCCCGCGCCCACACCTTCCTGGCCGGGCACGGGCGGGACGGGCATCCCCGCCGCCTGCATCCTCGCCCTCTGGGTCGCCGCCTGCGTGTTGGCGTAGGGGAACTCGGGGCCGGGGGCGAAATACTGGACGTCGTCGTGCATGTACTTGCCCGAGGGCAGAGTCATGCCGGCATATTCCACCTGGCAGCCGGTCGTGGCGAGCAGGCCCAGGACGGCCAGCCCGGCCCGGACCGACCAGCTCCGGCCGCCCGGCCTTCGAGGCAATCCCGCGCGGGAGGACAACATCGGTTCCACCCCTCCTTGGTTGGGCGACGCTCGGCAATCCCGGCCGGTCGTCGACGATCGATCCTCATCCTTCTGGGAGGCCGGTGCCGCCAAACGCGGTCGTCGGAGTCCCATCACACCTAGGGGATCGGCCGGTCGGGGCGGTCAAGCCCAATGAATCCTCAAAAAAGGGCGAGGGGACGACGATTTCCCGCCCCCGGGGGCGGAATCACGCATTGGGCGATCCGGCCGTTGTGATTAGAATCCCCCCCGACCGCGACCCGACCGGAGGATCTCGTACCGTGCCCCGAACGATCGAAACTCTGCCGACGCCCGCCGAGGCGTGCTCCCGGATCTTGACCCTGGCCCGGCCCGGAGAGCCGATCGAGGTCTCCCTGGGCGAGGCCCTCGGGCTGGTCCTGGCCGAGCCCGCCGTCGCCGACGTCGACCTCCCCCCTTTCGACCGAGCGCTCGCCGACGGCTATGCGATGAAGGCGTCGGAGGCCGTCCCGGGCGCCCTGCTCCGCGTCGCGGGGCTCCGCTGGTCCAGGCCGGGCGTCGACGACGCCCTCGAATCCGGCGAGGCGATCCGGGTCGCCCAGGGCGATCCCCTGCCCGTCGGGGCCGACGCGGTGATCCTCGCCGAGGACGTCCGGCGCGACCCCGAGACGGGGCCGACCCGCGTCATCGAGATCCTCCGGGGCGTCGAGGCCGGTCGGGACGTGGCCCGTCGCGGCCTCCTCCTCGAAGCCGGGACGACCCTGGCCCCGGAAGGGACCAGGCTCAAAGGGCCGATGGTCGGGCTCCTCGCCTCGCAAGGCTGCGTCCACCCGGTCTGCCACCGGCGAGTCAGGGCCGCCGTGATGGCCGTCGGCGACCACCTGGTCGGGCCGACCGAGGCCCCCGTCATGCACAGGGAGCGGAACGCCGCCGGCGCCTCGATCGTCGCCCAGCTCCTCCGGGCCGGCGCCATGCCTCACGACCTCCAGGCCGTCGCGGAGGCCCGATTCGCCTCGACGTTCGAACGGGCGACCTGCGCCCCCCTGATCGTGGTCCTCGGGCCGACGTCCCGGCCCGTCCTCCGGGCCCTCCGGTCGTTCGGCGTCGAGCCCGTCATCTCCGGGGTCGCGATGAAGCCGGGGAGCCGGGCCCGTTACGGCGTGATCCGCGACGATACGGGCGAGGTCGCCCATCACGTCTTCCACCTGCCGATCGCGCCGGTCGCGGCCTCGATCGCGTTCTCGATCCTCGTCGAGCCGCTGCTCGCCAGGCTCCAGGGGGCGCCGCCCGCCGGCCTCCGGACCGTCCCCGCCGTCTGGGACGGGACCCATCGGGGCACCTCGACCCATCTTCGCGCGGTGCCCGTCACCGTCACCGTCGACGCCGAGGCCCGCCAGATCGCCCGCCCGGTCTCGCTCCGGGGGCTGGACGACCTGCCCGGGTTCGCCAGGGCCGACGGCCTCGCCCTGCTCCCCGCCCAGTCCGGGCCCTGGAAGGGGGGCGAGGTCGTCGAGGTCGCCCGCTTCGACGCCGCCTGATCAGCTGGACCCGATGCTGTCCGACCCCGATGGCCGATCGACGATGATCGATGGACGATGGACGTCCAAGGTTTTCGATCGGCCATCGATCATCGCCGATCGGCCATGCCCGCGCGATCGGTCAAGAACAGCCGGCTCGCGATCGAACCGCACTTCGGGCGCGAGCGTCGGACTTCAACCCGCCGCGCGGTCGAGGAACTGGGTGGCGGCGTGCATGATGGTCTCCTCGCTGGCTTCGGAGCGCGGGAGATTGGCGGTGAGGCGCCCTTCGCAAAGGACGAGGATGCGGTCGGCGACGGCCAGCAGCTCGGGCAGTTCGCTGGAGGTCATCAGGATCGCCATCCCCTGCCCGGCGAGCTGGCGGATCAGGGCGTAGATCTCGGCCTTGGCGCCGACGTCGATCCCCCGGGTCGGCTCGTCGAGGAGCAGGAGTTTGGGTTCGATCAGGAGCCACCGGGCGATGATGCACTTCTGCTGATTGCCGCCGGACAGGCTCAGGATCGGCGCCGAGCCGCCGTCGGTCTTGATCGACAGCCGCCGGATCGACTCGCGGACGGCCGTCGCCTCGGCCTTGCGGTCGACCAGGCCGGCGCGGGTGAGGGCATCGAGGCGGCGGATCGTGATGTTTTCCGCCACGGTCATCCTGGTGAACAGGCCGAGCGACTTGCGATCCTCGGTGACGAGCGCGACCCCCGCCGCGATCGCCTCGGCGGGCTCGCGGAACCGGGCCGGGGCCCCGTCGAGGATAATCGTCCCGCCCGGTTCGGTCGGGCAGGCCCCGAAGAGGGCTTCGAGCAGTTCGGTCCGGCCGGCCCCGAGGAGCCCGGCGATCCCGACGACCTCGCCGGCCTCGACGTGAAAGTTCAGGTCTTTCAAGGCCGGCCGCCCGCTCCCGGGCGGGCTGTGCAGGTTCAGCCCCTCGACCTGGAGCATCCGCTTGCTCGACGACTCGCGGGCGTCGAAGTGCAGCCCGGCGATCTCGCGGCCGACCATCCAGCGGACGACCTGGGCGGGCTCGGTCTGGTCTCGCGAGGCCGTCGCGACGAACTTGCCGTCGCGGAGCACGGTGACGGAGTCGGCCAGGGTGAAGACCTCGTTCATCTTGTGGGAGATGTAGAGGATGGTCGTCCCGTGCGCCTTGAGATCCTGGATCACGCGAAAGAGTCGGGCGACCTCGGCGTCGGAAAGGGCCGAGGTCGGCTCGTCCATGATGACGATCGAGGCTTCGAACGCCAGCGCCTTGGCGATCTCGACCATCTGCTGGTCGCCGATCCGGAGGTCGGCGACTCGGGCCCTGGGCGAGATCGGCGTCCCGAGTCGCTCGAAGAGGCTGGCGGCGGCCTTTTCCATCGCGCCGAAGTTGAGAAAGCCGAGCGGGCCGGACTTCTCGCGTCCGAGGAAGAGGTTGGAGGTGACGGAAAGCTCGGGGACGAGGTTCAATTCCTGGTAGATGATCCGGATGCCGGAGTCCTCAGCGTCCCTCGGGCCGGCGAAGCGGACGGGGCGGCCGTCGAGGAGGATTTCCCCGCCGTACTCGGTGATCGCGCCGGCGAGGATCTTCATGAGCGTGCTCTTGCCCGCCCCGTTCTCGCCGCAGACCGCGTGGACCTCCCCCGCCCTGGCCGTGAGCGTCACGCCGCCGAGCGCGTGGACGCCCCCGAAGTTCTTGGTGATCCCCTTCATCTCCAGGCGGGGCGTGGCGAGGTCGCTCATGGGTCTCCCGGCTCGATCGAGCTTGCTAGGGTCGGAGGATCGCCCATGCTAGCGGACGGGGCCGGGGCCGGGACAGGGGCGAGTCGGCCCGAATCGCGGGTTTTCTTGCTGTGTCGACGACGTCGACCGGCTACGATCGATCTCGACGATGGCCTCGCCGGACCTTCCCTCCCCGTCCAGGAATCGCCCGTGGACCCGGATTTCATCTTCATCGTGCCCTACGAATGCCCGCGCTGTCACGCCTCGCTGGAGGCGAGGGCGAGCGGGCCGCCGTCGTGGCTCCGCTGCCCGAGTTGCGGGCGAGCCAGCCTTCCCCCGGAGATCATCCGGTCGCCGCCTCCGCCGATCGACGATCAGGCGTTCCTGATCGGCGCCTTCTCCAACGTCCCGGCCGATCTGCCGATCCGCCCCCGGGCGATGGCCCCCCGTCCGTCCCCGGCCTCGACGAAGGTCCCGACGGCCCGACTGCTCCTCGGCACGGGTTTCTTCTTCACGGTCTTCCTCTTCCTCTTCTCGCTCCTGGAGCCGGACATGGGTCGTTCGGCCCTCTTCGGCGTGGCGGCGGCCGTCTTCCTTTTCCTCCTCGCCCGCCCGAGCGCACCGGCCCGCGACGACTGACGCGCGATCGGGACGGTCACGAAATCCCGGCACTCCCGAAATCGTGTGTTAGCCGATCCCTTCGGTCACGATAGTGTCTCCGAAGGATTGAGCCGAGCGAGCGGGACGTGATCGAAGTCCCGGCGTTGGGTTCGCCTTGGAGAATGAGGCTCAGGGACGGTTGGGTTCATCTTCCAGGCTGGTCCGGAGCGCGTTGGGTTCGTCTGGAAGGGACGGGGCGAGCCGGTTGGGTTCAAATGACGGCGAGGATCTCGAAGGTTTTTTTCAGCTATAAATCCAAGTTGTAAAACAGCTTGAGACTCAATGGCGGATCAGTGCGAGCAGGATTTCGAGGGCGATCAGGACGACGACGATGACCTCCAGGACTTCCATCCGGGTCCCCCCGGCCTGCTGGACCAGGAGGTCGTAGACGTCGCCGACGACTTCGAGCTTCCGGCGGATGCTCTGCTGCCACTCGCCGAGGTGGAACCGGGTCCGGGCGAGGTCGAAGACTCGCGATAAGTACTGGTCTCCGATCAACTTGAGGTTGTTGTCGGCGCGTTCGAAGAGGCTGGTCGCCTCGATCTCCAGCTCGCGGACGCTCCGGACGGTCGCCGAGTGGGTCCGCCAGAGGGTCGGGCGGCGGCCTCGTCCTCGCTCGGCGTGGATCAGCCGGTAAGCCGCCTCCAGGCGGTCGTCGAGCCGGTCGTCGATATGCCGGAACTCCAGGAGCTGGACGTTCGCGAACTCGATCACCTGAAGCGTATCCGCGCAATCGCGATCGGCCACGAATCCCGCCGCCCAGTCGAGCATGACCAGGTCATCCGGCGTGTACGAGAACCCGAGCTTGGTCGCCTCGCGGACCTCCGCCGCGCTCAGAGGGCCCGATTCAAGCCGGATCAGGCCGGCGATCCAGTCGATGTTACTGGTGATCCATTCGGGTTTTACGTCGCCGATCTGGAAGACAATATACTCTTCGATCAGGTCGCTGACCTCGAAGCCGTCGACCACGGGCTTGAGCCGCTCGATCCAGGGGTTGACGACCAGCCGGGCGGCGACGTTCAGCGGACCTGGCTCGGCCAGGTTCCCGGCCAGCTCTCGGAGTTCGTAGGGCGAGGCCCTGACCGGGAACTGGACCATGAGGGAGATCGCCGCGAAGTCGAAGACCGTCAACTCGGCCCGAGGCGGCCGGGTCGTCGCCAGGCCGCCGGGCAGGGCCATGCCCGATGCGTCGAGCGTCAGACGGAGCGGCGCGGGGCGATACTGGATCGACTCCGGGGTCCGGCGTCGACGGGCCAGGAGGCCCGACTCGCCCGGCAGCATCGCCCGCGCGCGGTCGAGGTCGATCTCGTAGCCGATGTCGAAAGCGAAGGCCAGGTGGATGGTTGCGTCGAGTTGATCCATGGAGAGGCAGGGACTCGCGGCCGGGCTCAGGCCCGATCCACGCCTCCTGGCGGATTGGCGAGAAACTGGTTGCTCATCGTGTCGGCCTCCAGGGTCGGTCGGTCGGTGTGCTCCCAGTATCGGCCGATCGGGTCGGGTCCGCAACCGCGATCAGGTCGAGGACGACCGGGGATGGAACCTGGCGTGGACCTCGCGGAGCCGGCTCAGCTCGACCCTCGTATAAATCTGCGTCGTGGCGATGGACGCATGCCCGAGCATCTCCTGAACGACCCGGAGGTCGGCCCCGCCCGCGAGGAGGTGGGTGGCGAAGCTGTGCCGGAGCGTGTGCGGGCTCACGTTTTCGGACAGGCCGGCCAGGGCCGCTTGAGTCTTCACGACCTTCCAGAGCCCGACCCGGCTCAGCGGACGACCCCGTTTCGTGACGAAGACCTGGGGCACGTCGACCCGACCGGCGAGGAGCCGGGGACGGTCGCGATCCAGGTACTCCGTCAGGGCCTCGCGGGCCCGGGAGCCGAGCGGAACGACCCGTTCCTTGTCCCCCTTGCCGATGCAACGGGCCGAACCGCGGTTCAGGTCAAGGTCCGCCGGGCGGAGCCCGACCACTTCCGAGGCCCGGCAGCCCGTCGCGTAGAGGGTCTCCAGCGCCGCGCGGTCGCGCCTGCCCATGGTCAGCTCCCGGTCCGGCGACGAGAGGAGCCGATCCACGGCGGCGGGCCCGAGGACCGTCGGCAGGCGGTCCCAGACGGCCGGCGCGACCAGGAGCTTCGCCACGTTCTCCGAGATCCGGTTGTCGTAGACGAGGAATCGGTAGAAGGTCGACAGGGCGGCCAGGTTACGACCGACGCTGCTCGGCGAGAGGCCGAGTCGGTTGAGGTAATCGACGAAGCCCGTCAACGTGCCGATGTCCAGCCCGGCCAGAGGCCCCGGGGCATGCTCCTTCCGCCAGCGGCTGAACCGGACGATGTCCGATCGGTAAGCCGCGAGGGTATTCGGGGAGAGCCCGCATTCGGCCATCAGGTAGTGCAAGAATGGCCCGATCGGGTCGCGATCGGGGTCGGGGCGGGCGGTGACGCGGGACATGGCCGGACTCTCTCGACGATCGACGGTGGGCCGGAAGGCCCGACCACTGTCTTCATCGTCGCCGGTCGAGCGTCCTCTCCATCCGTCCCCCGAAAAGCCAAAAGCCCCCGAGACCGGGGGCTTTGAAAACAGGTCGTTCGTCGGAGTGGGCTTCAGACGCTCGAAAGTATAGAATCGTCCCAGTCGTGCTGAACTGCGACGGCCCGGAGCTTTTCGAGGGCCCGGTCCTGGATCTGGCGGACCCGTTCCTTGGAGACTTCGAGGACCTTGCCGACCTGACTGAGCGACAGCCGGCTCTGGCCGCCGAGGCCGAACCGGAGGGCCAGGACCTGCTGCTCCCTCGGGCGGAGGACGTCCATCATCTTGCCAACGGTCTCGTCCATGTCGACGTCGCCGGTCCGGTCGCCTTCGGGGTCGCTCATCGTCTGCATCAGGTTGAAGTTGCTGTCGAAATCCAGGCTTGCGTCGAGCGAGATCGTGGGGCGGGTCGCCGTGTGGATCCGCCGGATCATCTCGCTGCTGACGCCGGGGACGGCGTTCCCGGCCTCGTCTTCGCCGTCCTTCGGATCGACCCCGTCTTGATTCTGGGCGAGCTGGCGGAGGTGCCTGGGGCTGAGCCGGACCGGATAGGCCCCGGCGGCGACGGCCCTCTGCATCGACTGGCGAATCCACCAGGTGGCGTAGGTGGCCAGCTTGGTCTGGTGGTTCAGGTCGAACCGGTCGATCGCCTCCAGGAGTCCGCAAAATCCCTCCTGGAGCAGGTCCGAGTACGACACGCCGCGGTCGCGGAACCGTTTGGCCACGTGGGCGATCAGCCGCATGTTGGCCAGTGCCAGCTTGCCCCGAAGCTCGGAGTAGCGGCGGAAGATCGCGCCGAGGCGGGCCTCGGAGGGCCCGTGCCCGGCGTAGAAAGACGCGATGTGGTGGGCCAGGGCCTGGGGATCGTCGGCCCCTCGGGGCATCTCGTAGCCGGGGATGCGGGCCAGGGCTTCGGCGAGCTTGCTCTTGCAGTCGCCGAGTTCCTGGAGCAATTCGCGCTCCTGAAGCGAGCCGAGCACCTGCGTCTCGGCGTTGTCGAGCCTGGAGAATCCGTCCGCGTCGTCATTCCGCCGGGTCGTGCGCATCGATCTTGCCTCCTCCGTTCGAGATCTGTTTTGCAGCAATCACGGTTGATTTGATCGTTCGATGAGGCTGACCTCGGGCGACGGCGCGAGCCGCCGGGCGAACTCCGCCAGGTGGGCCATCCGGTCGCCGAAGCTGGCATAGACCAGCCTCGACCGGAGGTCGGGGTCGAGGGCGCGGCCTCCGAGGATGATCGCCGAGCCGACCTGGCTCGCCGCCTCGTAAAAGTACGCGTAATCGCCCAAGAAGCCCTCGCGGTCGGCCAGGTGGCTCGACGACAGGAAGATCAGGCGGGGCCGGTGGTCGCGGGTCGCCTGCGCCAGCGAGCGGAGGGGCAGGTTCGGGCCGAGGTTCTTCACGTCCCAGCCGAGCTGCCGGAGGACCAGCTCGCCAAGCAAGACGGGAAGGATGTAAGGATCGCTCTCGGGCGCGGCTCCCAGGGCCAGCGGGCGAGAACCTTGCCGGGGCCTCGCGGCCTCGGCGATCAGCCGGTGCAAAGCGGAGGTCACGACCTGGCTGGCCTGATGTTCCTCGTAGATGTCCCAGGCCCCGATCATCCAGCCGTGGCCGACCCGCTCCATCGTCGGTCGGATCAGTCGATCGGCCAGGGCCACGGCCCCCCCCTCGGATCGATAAGCGGCCTCGATCAGGCTCGTGGCCTCGGCGGACCGCCCCGCCTTCAGGTGGTCGAGGAGCGACTGGACGGTCAGGTCATCGATCGCCGGGAGCGGCGAGGTCGCCGAGAAGGCGAGAAGGTTCTCGACCGGATACTTCCCTTCACGGGCGAATTTCAGGGCGCTGGACAGGGCAACGAGCCGGTGCTTGCCCATCGTCCGCGTCGCTTCGAGGGCGCCCGAGTCGACCCAACGCTTGATCGTGCTGCCGCTGACGCCCAGGGCGTCGGCAACCTGCTGGGTCTTGAGGAAGGTCTCACGCACGGCCATGGACGATTTTCCGACAACGTCTTGGACGGTTTGGACGGTTTCATGGTAGGCGATCGACAGGCGCAAGGCAAGAGGCCCACAAAATCGTTCCAAAATCGTTCATCACGTCGGACTATCGCGACGCAGCCGCCTACCTCGCCCCCAAGGGGCCGTAATGGCCGGATGAGAAGCGAGATCAGGCGATGGGCAGGCCGCGACGATGATCCCGGGCCGATCGATCGAGGAGGGCGGCGAGTTCGACGGCGTTGGGGATTTCCTTGAACCGGAGGACCGGGCCGGAGAGTTCTCCGAGGGCCGCCTCGTCCACCTTGAACCGGTCCGAGATCGCCAGGACGTAGCGAGCCGGGCCGTGCTCGGGCAGGAGCCTGAGCAGTCGTTCCAGGCTCGACTTCTTCCAGAAGCCGACGACCTCGACGAAGACGTCCACCCCGGTGGCCTTGTGGATGAACTTGTAGTCGGGCACCCAGACTCCTTCCCGGCCGAGCTCGAGGACGTCGGTCGCCTCCGAGACCTCCCACCCGGGCGCGACCTGGCGAAACCGCTCGACGAAGGCGTTCAGCTCGGCGGGGACGTAGGTGCCGGTGTCCGCGTAATGCGAGACAAGGCCGTCGTTGCCGTCGAGGTGGAACGTCCGGACCTCGCGCCTCGGCCCCCAGCGCAGCTCGGCATCGAGCCGGAAGTCGGGGCAGAGCAGGAGCGCGGGCAAGAAGTTGGCCATCTGGAGGCCGTACTTGTTCGTCGCGCTGAAGAGGCTGAGCGGGCCGTCGACGTGGAAGACGAACCCGTCGCGCATCGAACCGTCGACGCGGTAGAGGAGCCGGTGGAACTTCAGGTGCCGGAACAGCTGGCGATAGCGGGCCGGCTTCTCGTTGCGGACTTCGGCCTCGACCAGCACGGAGCGGAGCAGGACCGACTGGGCCAGGGCGACGTTATAGCGGTCGATGAGCCGCTGGGCGTCGAGCGTCTGGTCGAATGAGAGCAGACGGTTCTCGTCGCGGAGGTCGGCGAACATGGCGGCGGCGACCTGCTCGGGCGTCACCTTCAGCTCCTCGGCGACGGTGCCGAGGACGGCCTCGCGGCGGAACATGGCCTTCGCCTGGCCCGAGGCCCGGAGGGCCTTCCGGTGCTCGGCCGCCGCGGTGAAGACCTTCTCGCGGAGCTGGTCGGGCGGGACGTCGGCCACGACCTCGAACTCGCCTCGATCTTCGAGGATCTTGGCCAGGCCGCGATGGGCCAGCGTCGCCAGCCCCTCGCCGACCAGCTCGTCGATCTCGGTCTCGATCTCGCCTCGGGTCCGCCCCACCCCCTCGCGGAAGATGAGAAGGAGGCTCTCGGCCACTTCGAGCCACTGGGGATCGTCGCGCTTGAGGTAGAGCGGGATGATCCGCTGCTTCGAGGTCCGGACGCGGACGAGGGTGCCGGTGAGCATGGGAATTTCTCGATCCGAGGAGGGGCCTCGATCAGCGGATCAGCCGGGAAGTCATGAGCAGCAATATGGCGGAATGGGCGGTCCAGCTCGCCACCCGGATCGCGTTGGTCCGGACCAGCCAGCGATGGGCCTCGCCGTCAAACCCGGACGCCAGCCGGTCGTGAGCGGGGACCGAGCAGAGGAACGTGACGCCCCAG
>JAJYDH010000204.1 GCA_021777685.1 Planctomycetota bacterium
TCGGCGGCATCGCCCCGGGCCTCGGCGACGGCCCGGGCGAGCGGGTCGGCCTTCGAGGGGTCGGGCTTCCTCGCCTGCTCGGCCAGCGAGGCGGCCTCGCGGACGGCCTGCTGGGCGTTCTCGACGATGGGCGATGATCGATGGGCGATGGCCGAGGGAGGGTCGCCCGCCGGATGGGTCAGCTCGGCGGCGATGGCCTTCTGGCGGTCGGCGAGCTGCGCCGGGTCGGCCTGGGCCTCGGGGGTTTCGAGGGCGTGCTCGGCGCGGGCGAGGGCGGCGGCCAGCTCCCGGGGCGAGATGTCGTCGGTCAGGCGTCGGGCGAGGGCCTGCGCGGCCTCGGCGGCGAGCTTCGCGTCCTCGGGCTTCGCGTCGGGGGCGGCGGCCCGGTCGGCCAGGCGGACGGCCTCGGCCTGGAGCGCGGGGGCCTCGGCGGCGGCGGGGAGGTTCCGGAGCGCGGTCGCGATCCGCTTGCGGTCGAGCGCGGCCTGGTCGCGGGCGGCGGGGTCGGCCTCGGCCTCGGCCTCGGCGGGCTTCGACCGCTCGGCGGTGAGGGCCTCGGCGGCGGCCCGCTGCTCGGCGGCGAGGGCCTCGGCGAGGTCATCCAGCGGCATCCCGCCCTGCGCCTTCAGCTCCAGCCGGTAGAGGGCGGCCTGGGCGTCGGCCTTGGCCGAGGCCAGGGTCTCGCGGAGCCTCTTCGACTTGTCGGGGTCGAAGCCGGCCGGCGGCGGGGGCGGGGCGTTGACGCCGAAGGCCCACTCGCCGTTGCCGGTCCCGCAGCGGACGACCAGCCGGTTGACCCCTTCGAGCAGCTCGACGTCGACCTTGTCCTGGCCGGCGGTGTAACCCCGGGAGCCGCCGTACTCGAAGACCTGCTTCCCGTTCAGCCAGATGATGAGCGTGTCGTCCGACCCGATCGAAAGCTGGGCCTTGCGCCGGGCCGGGCTGGTGATCTCGGCCACGCCGAAGGCGGCCTGGTTGTCCTTCGTGCTGAAGATCTGGCCGAGGTTGACCTTGCCCTCGCCCCCTTCGAACGGGGCGGCCTTCCATTCCAGGGGCTTGCCGTCGGGGCCGTCGACCTTGGCGCCGAAGTCGACCGGCCTGGCGGGGTCGAAGGGGATTTTCGGGCTCATGGTCGGGAACGGGCCGAGGACGTGCCACGTCGCCGGGGGCTTCGACTTCGCGTCGTCCTGGCGAGGGGGGGCCTGGTCCTTGACGGCCTGGATCTGGTCGGCGAGCCGGGCGGCGCGGGCCGCGGCGCGGTCGCGCTGGGGGCGGACGCGGGGCTCGACGTCGAGCTTCGCCAGGGCCTCGGCGACCTCCTTCTCCTTCTGGATCAGCGGGGCGATCTTCTCGGCGAGGTCGGTCGCGGCCCGGGCGTCGGCGTTGGGCCTGTCGGCCTTGGGCCAGGTCTCGTGGATCTGGCGGTCGATCTCGCGGAGGACTTCCTCCTCCTTGCGCTTGGCCTCGTCGATCTTCCGGCGCGACTCGTCGAGCTTGCGGTAGGGGTCGGTCAGGGCTTCGGCGAGCTGGTTGAGGGCCCGCTTGGCCTGGTTCTGGCGGTCCTCGGCCTCGCGGGGCTTGAGGCCCTTGAGGTTCTCGGACGCCTTCTCGGCGGCCTCGACGGCCTCGCGGGCCTGGCCCTTCTGGGCCTCGGGCGCGACGATCCCGGCGGCGAGCCTGGCGATCTCCTCCTGGCGGTCGGCGAGGGGTTTGGATCGGGCGGCGAAGGCGGCCTTCTCGTCGGGCGGGAGGTTCTCCTTCTTGCGGGGCTCGGCCACGGCGGCGACGACGTCGTTGGCGAGCGCCTCCTGGCGGCGGGCGAGCCGGCGGGCGAGGGCCTTGGCGTCGTTCGGGACGTCCTCGACGTCGCGGGCGAGGCGGCGGAGGTTATGCTCGGACTCTTCGAGCCGGCGGACGGCGTCGGGGAGGTCGCCGCGCTCGATCGGGTCGACGGGCCGGCGGACAGACTCGGCGTCGAGCCGGCTCCGGTTGTTCTCGGCGAGCGGGTCGTCGACCTGGAGCGCGAGCCGGCGGGCGTCGTCCTCCAGGTCCTTCTGGGCCTGGGCGATCTCTTGGACGGCCGGGTCGGTCTTCGGGGCCTCGCCGGTCTTCCGCGCCTCGGCCCGCTGCTTCTCGGCGAGGGCGCGGGCCTGCCTGGCGAGCTTCGCGGCCTCCTCGGCCTGCGAGGCGAGCACGCCGGCGCGGAGCGCGGGGGACTGGGCGAGGAGGGCGTCGAGCGCCTTGCGGAGCGCGTCCTGGTCGGCGGCGAGTTTGGCCCGGTCGGCCGGCGCCTGCTCGGCCCTGGCGGCGAGGGCGTCCTCCTTCGCGGCCAGCTCGCGGAGCTTCTGGCGGTCGAGGTCGACCTTGGCCAGGGCGTCGAACTGGCGGCGGATCTCGTCGAGCCGGCTGCCCAGGGCACCCAGGCGGGCGTCGGCCTGGCGGAGTTCGGCGAGCCGCTTCGTCGCGTCGGCCGCCTTGCGGGCCTTGTCGAGCTGGTCCCGGCCGGCCTCGGCCTCCAGCTCGGCGGCCTGGCGGACGGGTCGGGCGAGCGGGCCGTAAGTGGGGTCGCCCTGGAGGTCGCGGGCCAGGAGCTGGAGCTTGTCCTCGACGGCGCGTGCCTCGGCCTCGCGGGAGGCGAGGTCGGCGTCGCGGCCGGCGTCCCACGCGGCGCCCTCGCGTCGGGCGGCGTCGGCGGCGTAGCGGAGCTGCTCGGTCTCGCGGCGGTTGGCCTCGTTGGACTTGCGGGCCTGGTCCAGCCGGGCCTGGAACGACTCGCGGCGGACCCGGTCGTCGCGGGCCAGCATCGGCTCGGCCGTGGCGACGATCGAGATCGCCCGGGCGTCCGACCAGGTCACGTTCGGCCCCTTCGGCGTGGGGCGGTTGTCGGCCACCTTGATCCGATACGCCAGGGCGTCGCCCGGCTCCAGGGCCAGCCCGGCGAGGCTCAGCGACCCCACCCCCCGCGCGACCGGGGTGTTCAACCCTTCGAGCTTGAGGTCGACGTGCCCGGCCTTCGTCTCCTCGGGCGACTTCGAGCGGCGAAGCTCGTAATGAAGCTCGGCCGAGGCGACGGCGTAGTCGTCGCGGGCGGCGACCCCGACCTCCAGCACGTCGTCGGGCCGGGCCTCGCTGACGGCCGACGGCCCCTTGATCGCGAGGGTCGGCGGGGCGTCGGGCCGGACGACGAGCTGCCGGGCCTCGGGCCGGCCGTCGAGGCCGTTCCGGTCGCGGCGGAGGGTCACGACGAACGGGCCGGTCGCCTCGGCCTCGACGGTCGCCGTCGCCGTCTTGCGGTCGGCCGAAGGGGTGATCTCGACCGCCTTCGGCTTGCCCGACGCGACCGGCCAGGCCAGCTCGACCTTCTCGACGGGCGAGCCGAGGGCGATCGTCAGGACGACCCGGCTCCCCTCGACGGCCTCGATCCGCGCGGGGTCCCTGGCCTGCGATGCGGCCAGTTTGGTATAGGAGGGCGGCTCGACCCGGGCCGAGAGGCCGGCGATCGTCGGCGGCTCGACGGCCGTGACCTTGTAGGACCGACTCCTCGCGGCGGTGGTC
Organism: Planctomycetota bacterium; assembly: GCA_021777685.1. Taxonomy (GTDB): domain Bacteria; phylum Planctomycetota; class Planctomycetia; order Isosphaerales; family Isosphaeraceae; genus Tundrisphaera. The sequence goes on from JAJYDH010000204.1 coordinate 3,556, forward strand.
GAGACCCGGTAGGTCATCGAGCCGGCCACGCGGGGCAAGGTGACGTCGAAGGCCCGGCTCGCGCTTGCGGAGGAGGATTCGGACGTCCGGGGGACCATCCGGGTCCGGTGCGCCGTCCCCTGCGCGTCGACCCATTCGAGCGTGGCGGCCTCGGGCGGGCCGGCCTGGCCGTACCGGGGGGCGACCGTCGCCTCGATCGCCAGGTCCGAGCCGACCGCCACGACCTTGTCGCCGGGCGCGACCGTCAGGGCGAACCAGCCGACGCGGTCGAGGTCCCTCCAGGGGGCGAGGAACCGCAGGCCCAGCGTCCGGAACGGGTCGGGCCGGACGAAACTTGGCGCCACGACCAGCCCCACCGCCAGCATCCCCAGGATCAGCCGGCCGATCGGCCGGCCGGGCGCGTGGACCCGCGACGGGTCGAAATCGCCCGCGTGCCCGGCGGCGTCCTCGGCCAGCGCGGCGATCAGGGCGGGCGAGCCGTTGGGATGGCTCGCGTCGTCGAGCAGCGCGATCGAGCCGGTCAGCCGCTCGCCGAGCCGGGGGTCGACCCGCTCGGCCACCGCCGCCAGGTCGATCCACCGAGACCGTCGGAACATGGGCCGGAGCACGCCCAGCAGCACGATCAGGCCGACCGTCGCCGCCCAGGCGCCCCAGATCGCCCACCGGGCCTCATTCGGCAAGGTCCAGAGGAAATCCGCCGCCATCCCCAGCGCGGCCCCAACCGCCCCCACCAATCCGATCGTGCCCAGGCCCCGGGCCGAGGCCAGCGAGCGGAGCCGGAAGTCGACCCGCCGCAGAGCCCGGCGGATCGGCCGGGAGGGCAACGTCGAGGCGGCGGACGCGGGGGGGATCGCGATCTGGGTCATGGTGGGGGCTCCTGTTCCCTCAAGCTTAGACCGAGGGCCGCGATTCGGAGAGGCACGACCCACGGATCAGCATCCCTTTTCCGGGGGCCGGTGGCAACGGAAATCGATGGATGGGACGGAGAATGGGGGCAGATCAGAGGAACAGCAGAGCGAACGGCGACGCCAGCCCGAGCAGTACCCAGGCCACGCCGATGATCCGGCCCAGGCGGTCGATCCACGATGGCTCCGCGCGCCAGCGGCGGCCCAGGAGCAGGGTCGTCCACGCCACCAGGACCGCCAGCCCGAGCGACGCGGGGAGCATCAAGACGCCCTGGAGCATGACGACCTGGTCGAGCCCGCCGATAAGCCACGACATGGAAACGCTCATGATTCCAACGACCAGCCCCATGAACCCGATCGCCATCGACGCGGCGATCCCGGCCATCAGCCCCGGCTGGCGGGCCATGCGGCGGGACCTCGGCCGGGGCTTGAGAAGCCGGAGCGGGATCAGCGCCACCGTCCACGCCGCGAGGACCGGCAACGCGACGAGGTAAAGGAGCAGGGCCATCTTGGCGAATTCCCGCCCGGTCCATGCCTCGCGGATCAGGCTCAGGAAGTCCCCCTCACCGATCAACCGCTCCAGGACATGCACCAGGGCATATCCGACCGCCGTCGCCGCCACCAGGATCATCCCGTCCAGCAGCGTGAACCGCCGCCGAGGGGCCGAGGCCCGATCCGTCGCCGTCCCGCTCGCCATCCGGGCCTCCGTTTCCCTGTGGAGCATCGGGGAGAATCCTCCCGGCATGACCTGGCCGCTCACCTCGTCCAGGAGTGCCGAGCCGGATCACGCGATCTTCCGGGCGGCGTCCGTGCCGGCGGTCGGAGGCGGTATAGGCTGCCCGTCCCGACGGGCGATCTCGATCCACTCCTCGACGATCCGGCACAATTCCCGGTAGACCTCGACCTCGTCGGTCCCGTGACAGCACGGTCCGATGATGCCGGGGCACTGGCCGACGAACGCTCCGTCCTCTTCCGACCACTCCACGACCTTCACATACCTCGCGGCGTCGGTCATGCCTGGGCCTCCTCGATCGCCCGCCGGACCTCTGACTCGTTCCCACGCTCCGCGTGGGAATGCCTTCCCGGACGCTCCGCGTCCTCTCCCGATCGGCACGGCCTGGCTCGAAGACGACGCAGGAGCGTCGAAGACGGCATTCCCACGGGGGACCGTGGGAACGAGGCGTTTTACGTCCAATTGCGATGAAAATCCCTATCATCAAGGCAATCCCGCCCGCTTCCTCAAGATCCACTCGGCGGTCAGGATCGTGAAGAAGAGGATCAGGGTGCCGGGGTGGTCCCAGAGGGGGATCTCCTCGGTCCTCTCGACGGGCTTCGTCTTCGATTTCAGGTAGGCGGGGAGCTGCGCGGCCTGATAATCGGCGAAGACCTTCCCCCCGGTGGCGGCGGCCAGGCGTTCGAGCGGGTCGCGGGCGGCGGCGAGCTCGATGCGCTCGGAGGTGTCCCTCGGCGCGACCTCCAGCGGGGCCTCGGGGATCGGCCCGGCCCCTTGAGTCTGGGAGTACGCGAGCAGTTGCGGGGCGTCGAGCCGGACGACGTAGTTCCCCTCGGGAAGGCCGGGGGCGACGCCCTCGAAGACGCGGGGCTGGCCGGGGACGGGCCGGAGCGGCACGACGGCGACGGCCTCGGCCGAGCTGTCGCGGCGGAAGACCCTCGCGGCGATCAGGAGGTCGGGCGGGAGCCCGGTGACGTCCTCGGCGATCCGGGCCTGGAGCCGGACGCCTTCCCCTTCGCCGACCCTCGGCCTCAGCGGGCCGTGGCGGACCACCCGGTTGCCGACGGCCAGCGTGCCCGAGCCGGCCCAGCGGATCACCTGGCCCCAGAACCGGTGATGGACCTCGTCGCCGACGCGGAACCGCCACCGCCAGGTGCCGTTCGTGCCGACCCAGAGCACCTTGCCGAGCCCGTAAGGCTGGGCCGCGATCGCGGCGCCCTCGTCCTCACGCCCCGGGGCCGAGGCCAGCGTCGAGGCCGACGGCTTGGCCTTGCCGGCGATCGCCCACGGGAGCCGGGGGAGGCTGGACCACGTCGTCCGGCTCCCCTCGGGGCCCTCGCCGATCTGGAGCATCGGCCAGGCGTCGGGGTCGTCGAGGACGTCGGACGGCGGGACCAGCGCCACGCCGGGGGGCAAGGCCGGGTGCGCGGGGTCGGCGCTCGCGGCGTCGACGGCCAGCGGCCGGGGGTCGAGCACGGGGAGGAGAGACTTCGGGCCCTCGCCCGCCAGGGTCGGCCAGAATCGCGGGCCGGGCAGGAAGACCAGCGTCCCGCCGCGCTCGGCGACGTAGGCGTCGAGCCTCGCCCACGACTCGGGCGGGAAGTCGGCGGGGTCGACGTCGCCGACGACGATCAGGTCGTACCGGTTCAGGGGGTCGGCGGCCGGCTTCTCGGGCCGGGGGTCCAGGGCCGTCGGGTAGGTCGATTCGGCCGATCCGGTCGTGCCCGGCTGGTGGAAGACGACGGCGTCGACGGTCACGCGGGGGTCGCGGGCCAGGGCGTTCCGGAGGTACTGGAACTCCCAGCGGGCCTCGCCGTCGACCAAAAGGACGCGGGCCTTGTCGTCGGCCACGCGGACGACCACGGTCTTCCGGTCGTTGTCGGGCCGGACGTCCTCGGGGCCGGGCTCGACGGAGACGGTCAGGGGGATGGACCCCTCGACGTCGAGCGGGACGCGGAACGTCGCCGTCGGCCGCGATCGGTCGGCGGGCACGCGGACGGTCTGCCTCATCGGCTCGGCGCCCGGGCGTTCGAGCGTCACGTCGACGGCGGCGTCGGGCTCCAGGCCGTCGAGCTTGATCGAGGCCGAGACGTGGGCGACGTCCCCCTTGTTCACCCCCTCGGGCGCCTTGACCGAGGCCACCGCGTTGTCGGGCGGAGGGGCCGTCGATCCGACCATGACGGGATAGATCGGGATGCCCCGGGCGGCCAGGCGGTCGACCAGCGGCGAGGGGTCGCCCGGCGCGTTCTGGCGGCCGTCGGTCAGCAGGACCACGCCCAGCACCGGCGCGTCGCCGGGGAGCTTCAGCGCCTGGGCCAGCGCGGGGGCCCAGTCGGTGGTCGACCGCCCGGGGTCGCCGGTCCGGGGGGGCTTGCGGAGCGCCTCGGCCAGGTCGGGCAGCGGGCTTTCGGGCAGGGCCCCGCCGGCGAAGGCGGTCGAGCGGACGTCGTGGTCGGCCGAGAGCCGGGCCAGGGCCGATTCCGGGCCGTCGATCAGGCGGCGGGCGATGTCGCGGCGGGTCAGGCCCTCGACGCGGTCGCCGGGGCTCGTCGACAGGGCCTTCAGCTCCTCGGGGGGCCGCCTCGGGTCGACGGTCGTCATGCTCTCCGAGTCGTCCACGGCGACGAGCACCCGGCCCCGGACCGTCTCGCTCCAGACCCTCGCGGCGATCGGCTCGAAGAGGGCGAGCACCAGCACCGCCGCCGCCAGGACGCGGAGCCCCAGCAGGCCCAGCCCGGCCGGCCGGGAGACCATCCGCCGCTCTTCCCGGTAGAGCAACAGCAGCAGCACCAGGGCCGCCAGCCCGGCCAGCAGCCAGAGCCACCACTGGCCGCCCCCGGCCAGTAGGAGCCGCCGCCCGCCCGCGAAGTCGAACGTCATCGATGGTCACTTTCCGGTTGGTATGAGGCCGGTTCCGCATCCCCGCGACCCTGATCCCCGCCGATTGTAACCGGCGCGAGAGGGGCCGGGAACAATCCAGGGGCGGGAGCCGGCCGCGACCGGGACGGCGCAAGGGCCAGGGAGAGGGGGCTGGCGCACGTCCGGCAAACTCTCGGATGACCCCGCGGCGCGGGACCACCTGGAACCCGAGATCGGAGTACATTATGATACAAACTCGAATCGGCAGAAATCCCGGCCGACCGGAGGCGACGATGCGCACGCTGCTGGCCTGCCTGCTCCTCATGGGCGCCGCCCGGGGGCTGGGACAGGGGACGGAACCGTCGGTCGGGTCCAAAGTCGTGATCAAGTACGCGAAGCCGCTCCGGGTCGAGGACCGGATCGTGGACGACGGGACGACCTTCCGCGTCTACGCCGTCGAGAAGGTCGACGGCGGGTTCCTCTGGCTCGTCTCCGGCCGGGTGAGGGGGCGGGTCCCGGCGTCGGACGTCGTCCCCTTCGACCGGGCCGTCGACTTCTACTCGGACGAGATCCGCAAGATGCCGGGCAACTCGGCGGCGCACGTCTGGCGGGGGCTCTCCCTGAAGGAGCTAGGCCGCCTGGACGCCGCGCTCGACGACTTCACCGAGGCTATCCGGCTCAACCCCGACGTCGCGCGGGCCTACGTCAACCGGGGGAACGTCTGGCAGGCCAAGGGCGACTACGACCGTGCCATCGCCGACTACAACGAGGCCATCCGGATCGAGCCCAGGGCGACCTGGGCCACCAACAACCGGGGCCACGCCCGGGGGATGAAGAAGGAGTACGACCGCGCCATCGCCGACTACAACGAGGCGATCCGGCTCGACCCGAAGAACCCCGAGCCCTACAACAACCGGGCCTGGGAGTGGGCCACCTGCCCCGACCCCAGGATTCGCGACGGCAAGAAGGCCGTCGAGTCGGCGAGGAAGGCCTGCGAGCTGGGCGGGTTCCAGGACGCCAACCACGTGGGGACCCTCGCCGCCGCGTATGCCGAGGCCGGCGACTTCGACCAGGCCATGACCTGGGAGCGGGCCGCGATCAAGCTACCCGCCGCCGACGAGAACGAGAGGAAAGGCCGGCGGGAGCGGCTGGCCCTCTACCAGGCCAGGAAGCCCTACCGCCGCCCCTGAGTGAGTTCGACCGGGCCGACCGAAGCGCGGCCTCGAAGTCCCGGGGACACATCCAGCCGGTGGGCGACGAGTCCTCGAATCCGCCCGACCTGGCGTGGTCGGGAGACGGTCCGGTCGGACCCCGCAATCCTCCCGCCCCCCTCCGCACTTCCTTGACCCCGGCCCGGCGGGGGGGTATATACCTTCGGCCCATTCGCTCCGGCATGACGGGGCGTCGCCGAGTGATCCCAGTCCCGACCTTTCCGCTCGCACCTCTCGAGCCCGTCCGGAGCCTGGAACAATCTTCGATCGGCCCCGACGGCACGCCCTCACCTCTCGGACTCGTCTCCTACTCGAGTCTCCGGTCCCTCCCGGCTTCCCCTTCGTGGGTCGTCCGGCTCGCGCGAGACGCGACCGCCCCTCGCTCCGGCTCGCCGGAGCGATCTTCCGGCGGGGACGTGAATAGGCGGGGGCGCCCGGGCGTCAAACCAGCAACGATGCTCAGGTTTTCGACGGAATCGATGTTTTTCGTCGAATGAATTCGTTCGAACACGGATTTTCGCGAAGCAATTTTCCGTCGGGACATTTCTCCAAAAAAGGGTTTCGCCATGTCCGCACCCTCGAACTTCCGAAATTTGTGCGCGGGGCTGCTGGTCCTCGCCCCGTTCGGCGTCTCTTACGGTGACGAACCCGCCGCCCCGGCCAAGGCCGCGGTGGAGGAGCCGGGCGTGAACCTGCTCGACGCGGCCCGCTCGGGCGCCGTGTCGGTGTCGGCGGAGGGGACCGGCGACGGCCGGATGACGATCAAGGTCGTCAACCAGACCAACCGCCGGCTCAAGGTGGTCCTGCCCCCCGGCCTCGTCGCCTCGACCGCCACCGGCCAGATGATGGGCGGCATGGGCGGCATGGGCGGCGGCATGGGCGGCATGGGCGGCGGCATGATGGGTGGTATGGGCGGTATGGGCGGCGGCATGGGTGGTATGGGCGGCATGGGTGGTATGGGCGGTCGCGGCGGCATGGGCGGCGGCATGATGGGCGGCGGCCAGATGCTCACGATGCCGGCGACGATGGGCCTGATGATGGTCGGCCGCCTCATCATGACC
>JAJYDH010000205.1 GCA_021777685.1 Planctomycetota bacterium
CGCGGCCCATATAGGTTGGGACGAGGCGCTGATCCACCACATCGCGGGCGAGTTCAAGAAGGAGCAGGGCGTCGACCTCCTGAAGGACCAGATGGCCCTCCAGCGGCTCAAGGAGGCCGCCGAGAAGGCCAAGAAGGACCTCTCGTTCCAGGCCCAGGCCGACATCAACCTGCCGTTCATCACGGCCGACGCCTCCGGGCCGAAGCACCTGACGATGGTCATCACCCGGAGCCAGTTCGAGAAGCTGACCGACAACCTGTTCGAGCGGTGCCGGGGCCCGGTGCTCAAGGCGCTGGAAGACGCCAAGCTCAAGCCATCCGACATCGACGAGGTCGTGATGGTCGGCGGCTCGACGCGGATGCCGCGCGTCCAGGAGATCGTCAAGGGGATCTTCGGCAAAGAGCCGCACAAGGGGGTCAATCCCGACGAGGTCGTCGCCATCGGCGCGGCCATCCAGGGTGCCGTGCTCACCGGCGACGTCAAGGATCTGCTCCTGCTCGACGTCACGCCGCTCTCGCTCGGCCTGGAGACCAAGGGGGGCGTGTTCACTAAGCTCGTCGAGCGGAACACCACCATCCCGACCGAGAAGAAGGAGACCTTCACCACCGCCGAGGACAACCAGACCGCGGTGACGATCGTCGTCTACCAGGGCGAGCGGCCGATGGCGGCCGACAACCGGTTCCTCGGCAAGTTCGACCTCCAGGGCATCCCCCCCGCGCGGATGGGGACGCCGCAGGTCGAGGTGACGTTCAACATCGACGCCAACGGCATCCTCAACGTCTCCGCCAAGGATAAGGGGACCGGCAAGGAGCAGACCGTCCGGATCGAGGCCGGCGGCGGCCTGTCCAAGGACGAGATTGAGAAGATGCAGCGCGACGCCGAGGCACACGCCGCCGACGACAAGAAGAAGCGTGACCTCGCCGAGGCCCGGAACACCGCCGAGCAGCGCGTCTACCAGCTCGAGAAGACCCTCGACGAGCACAAGGACAAGCTCTCTGACGCCGACAAGAACGCCGTCAAGGCGGCGATCGAGGCGGTCAATGAGGCGAAGAAGGGGGACGACCTCGCCGCGATCAACACGGCCGTCGAGAACCTGAGCCGGGCCAGCCAGGCGATGGCCGAGCACATCTACGCCTCGTCCTCCGCGGCCTCGGGCGCGCCGACCGACGGCGGCGCCTCGGGCGGGCCGGCCTCGACCAACGGCGGGGCCAAGGCCGACGATGTCATCGATGTTGAGTTCGAAGAGAAGAAGTAAGCCGGATCGATGAAGTCTCGCGGGAGGGCGGGTCTCCGGAAGGCCCCGCCCTCTCGCTACGTCTGCGTTTCGGCCGCGATCCGGCACGGGAAGAGCGCGAAGTGATCTGGTCGGCCAACGAGTACAGCCCCCCGAGGATGATCAACGATGTCTCTTGAGAACGCGCGGGCGATCTATCCGATCATGGTCCAACTCGCCCGAGATCTGTCGCAGGCGTCCAAGGAGCGTCGTCCCGTCGTCTGGGTCTCGTATGACGATCTTTGCGTGCGCTGCAAGGATGTCGGGGTGAAGGAGACGCCGAGGACCATCGCCGCCAAGCTCCTCAAGCCGCTCCAGGCCGTCTGCCTGGAAAAAGGTCTGCCCGACCTCAGCGCGCTCATCATCCAGAAGCCGAAGGCCCGAGGCGACTTCGGCGACCTGCTCCGCCCCTCCGACGGCTGGTGGGAGCCCTACGTCGCGAAGAACATGACGACGGTGGGCAACGTCCCCTTCTGGTTCAAGGAATTCCAGTCCGCCCGCGATTACGCCGAGTGGCCCGCCGAGCCGTTCTTCTGAACGAGGTCCGTCCATGACGACCGACTCTCGAGAGATCGCCGACCCTCCGGCCTGAGCCATGACCACCTATTCCGACCTCCTCCGACGCGCCTGGCCGGTCTTCCTGGAGGCGACCCGGATGCGTCGGACGCTCAGCTATTCGGAACTGGCCGGACGGGTCGGGCCGCCCGCGACGGCCCGGGCGGTCCATCGCCAGCTCCTCAACCCGCTCTCGGCCCTCTGCCGGCGGTGGGACCTGCCCGACCTCCCGGCCCTCGTCGTCCGCAAAGGCTCGGGGATGCCGGGCGCCGGCTGGTTCGATCCGACCGCGCCCGGCGACCCGCTCGACCGCTGGGTCGAGGAGGTTGCGCGGTGTTACGGCCATCCCTGGCCGGCCAGCCCCGACCCTCGACTCCTACTCGACCTCGACGAAGAGGGTTGATCGTCGCGTTTCCCCCGAACTTTTGATACCTTGCCTGCGTAGTTCCTGCGTCGCCATTCCTACACGAGCAATCACGTTCTTGATCCTGAGGGGAGGGATCAGGCTATGGCATTTCGCTTCGATAAGTTGACCCACCGGAGCCAGGAGGCGCTCCAGCACGCCCAGGGGCTCGCCCGCGACCGAGGACACCAGCGGCTGGAGCCGATGCACCTGCTCGCCGCGCTCCTGGAGCCGGACCAGGCCGTGGTCCAGTCGCTCCTGAACCAGCTCGGGGTCGAGCCCGCCCGGCTCCGGAAGGCGGCCGAGGAGGGTTTGAACGCCCTGCCCAAGGTCACGGGCGGCGGCGAGGTCTCGCTCGGCCCCGACCTCCAGCGCGTCCTCGACCAGGCCCAGTCCGAGGCCGATCGGCTCAAGGACCAGTACGTCTCGGTCGAGCACCTCCTGCTCGGCCTGCTCAAGGTCAAGGGGAACAAGGCGCAGGGGCTCCTCGACGCCCTCGGCGTGACCGAGGCCGACCTGCTCAAGGCGCTCCAGAAGGTCCGAGGGTCGGCCCGCGTGGACGATCCCGGCGCCGAGGACAAGTACCAGGCCCTGGAGAAGTACGGCCGCGACCTCGTCGAGATCGCCCGAGGCGGCAAGATGGACCCGGTCATCGGCCGCGATTCGGAGATCCGTCGGGTGGTCCAGGTCCTCTCCAGGCGGACCAAGAACAACCCGGTCCTGATCGGCGAGCCGGGCGTCGGCAAGACGGCCATCGTCGAGGGGCTGGCGCAGCGAATCGTCTCGGGCGACGTGCCCGAGAGCCTCCAGAAGCGCAAGGTGATCGCGCTCGACATGGGCGCACTCGTCGCCGGGACCAAGTTCCGCGGCGAGTTCGAGGAGCGGCTCAAGGCCGTCCTCAAGGAGGTCACGGCCTCCGACGGCCGGATCATCCTGTTCATCGACGAGTTGCACACGGTCGTCGGCGCGGGCAAGGCCGAGGGCTCGATGGACGCCGCCAACCTGCTCAAGCCGGCCCTGGCCCGGGGCGAGCTGCGCTGCATCGGCGCCACCACGCTCGACGAGTTCCGCGAGAACATCGAGAAGGACCCCGCCCTCGAACGCCGGTTCCAGCCGGTCTTCGTCGGCGAGCCCACCGTCGAGGACACCGTCGCGATCCTCCGAGGGCTCAAGGAGCGCTACGAGGTCCACCACAAGGTCAAGATCCGCGACTCGGCGCTCGTCGCCGCCGCGAAATTGGCGTCCCGCTACATCACCGACCGCTTCCTGCCCGACAAGGCGATCGACCTCGTGGACGAGGCGTGCAGCCGCCTGGCGATGGAGTTGCAATCGGTCCCGACCGAGATCGACGTCCTCCAGCGCCGGCTCTTGCAGCTCCAGCTCGCCCAACGGATGCTCAAGAACGAGACCGAGGAGCACGCCGTCGAGCGGCTCGCCGAGGTCGAGGACGAGATCCACAAGATCGAGAAGGACCTGCAAGACCTCCGAGGGCAGTGGGAGATCGAGAAGCTCGGCCAGCGGAACGTCACGCAGCTCCGGGAAGACCTGGAGGCGGTCAAGATCGCGTTCAAGCAGACGATGGACGCCGTCCAGCAGAAGCAGATGCGCGGCGAGGTCCCCCGCGAGGAGGAATACCAGGCCCTCGCCCAGAAGGACGCCGAGCGGAAGCGTCTCGAAGCCCAGATCGCCCAGGTCGAGGCCCTCGGCGACGGCGCCCCGAAGGACGGCCACCGGCTCCTCAAGAAGGAGGTCGACCCCGAGGAGATCGCCGAGGTCGTCAGCCAGTGGACCGGCATCCCCGTCTCGAAGATGCTCACGACCGAGCGCGAGAAGCTGGTAAAGCTGGAGGATCAGATTCACCTCCGGATGGTCGGCCAGGACGACGCCGTGACCGCCGTGGCCAACGCCGTGAGGCGAAGCCGCGCGGGGTTGCAGGACCCGAACAAGCCGATCGGCTCGTTCCTGTTCCTCGGCCCGACCGGCGTCGGCAAGACCGAGCTGGCCAAGGCCCTGGCCGAGTTCCTCTTCGACAGCGAGGCCGCCATCGTCCGGCTCGACATGAGCGAGTTCGGCGAGCGGCACAACGTCGCCCGGCTGATCGGCGCCCCTCCGGGCTACGTCGGGTATGAAGAAGGCGGCCGGCTCACCGAGGCGATCCGCCGACGCCCCTACTCGGTCGTCCTGCTCGACGAGATCGAGAAGGCCCACCGCGACGTCTTCAACGTCCTCTTGCAGGTCCTCGACGACGGCCGGTTGACCGACGGCCAGGGACGGACGGTGGACTTCCGCAACACCGTCATCATCATGACCTCGAACCTCGGCAGCCACCAGATCGCCGCCCTGGCCGAGTCGGGCGATGAGAAGCGGATGCGGGCGGCCGTGATGGACGTCCTCAAGGCCGAGTTCCTGCCCGAGTTCCTCAACCGGATCGACGACACGATCATCTTCCGCCCGCTGGGGCTGGAGCAACTGACCAGGATCGTCGACATCCAGCTCCGCCGGCTCCAGGGGCAGCTCACCGAGGCCGGCCTGACCGTCACCGTCACCGACGCCGCCAAGAAACAGCTCGCCGACGAGGGGTTCGACCCGACCTACGGGGCCCGGCCGCTCAAGCGGATCATCCAGCAGAGGCTGGCCAATTCGCTGGCAACCGCCTTGCTCGACGGCCGGATCTCCTGCGGCAGCACCGTCGAGATCGACTGGGACGGCCACGAATTCACCTTCAAGGCCCCCACGACCGCCGGGGCGGCCTGACCGTCCTCACGACGGGCTCATCCTCCTCCCCTCTCCCTCTGGGAGAGGGGTCTTCTCGTTTTTTGCACTCGGCTGAGACCGCTTATGAGATGTTGGGTGGACTGGAGCGTTTTGGGATCTCAAATCCGAGATCTCAGATCCCAATCCCACCCGAATATCCATAAGCTGTCTCAATGGCGTGCAAAAAACGGCAAAGCCTCCAGAGAGAGAGGGAGACAGAAAATCGGCAACAGGTGACTTCCGGGGGTAGAATTCATCAACCGACCAACCCCGACCGACCGAGGAGCCGAACCATGTTCCGACCCTGGCGTACCCTGGCCCTCGCGGGCGTCCTCCTGGCGGGTTGCGACTGGAGCCAGTCTCAGGCCCAGATCGTCGTCTCGGGCGGGCGGACGATCGGCCTCGATCCCCCCTCCCCTTACGTGACCCGGAGCACGACCGTCATCCGTCGTCGGCGTCCCTGGCGGGAGCGGAACCCCTACTACGCCGCCCGTCCGGTCTATCCCCCCGCGGCGCCCGGGGCTCGCGCGAACGTGACCTTCGAGCCGTTCACCTCGAAGTACTACCCGACGGTCAATTCCTACTACCCGCCGGTCGACCCCGCCCCGGCCGTCCGCCCCTGATGGCCCATCTCGTCGAGGCGTACAAGCACGGCTGGCCCCGGCTGGCCGTCGACGCGATGATCCGGTCGAAGCTGCGAGGGGGCCTGCACCGGATCCTGGTCCAGGGGCTCGACGGGCTCCGGGACGAGATCGATCGGGACCCGTCGGGGACGCTGTTCCTGGCCAACCACTCGTGCTGGTGGGACCTCTTCCTCGTCCACCTGCTGAACGAGTCCATCCCCGTCGACGGCTACGGGATGATGGAGCACTTCAACATGGTCCGGTTCGGCTTCTTCCGCCGGATTGGCGCCTTCTCCGTCGACCGGACCGACCCCGCCTCGGTCCGGGCGTCGATCGACTACGCGGCCGGGCTGCTCCGACTCCCCAGGTCGGGCGTCTGGGTCTTCCCGCAAGGCAAGATCGAGACCAACGACCACCGCCCGCTGACCTTCCAGCCGGGCATTCGCGCCCTGGTCCGGCGGGCCGGTCGGGTCCGGGTCGTCCCCGTCGCCTTCCGCTACGAGTTCTGGCAGGACGAACACCCCGAGGCCCTCGTCCGGTTCGGCGAGGCAAGCTGGGTCGACCGCCCCGACCTTCCCGTCCTGATCCCGACCTTCGAGCGGCGGTTGACCAAGGAGCTGGACGCCCTTCGCGTCGACGCCATCGCCCAGAATGCCGGCCGGTTCGCCCCGCTCGCCGAAGGCAGGCCCTCGATCAACGAGCGATATGCCAGGTTCCGAGCCCGTTTCTTCGGTTCAACCCCCGGCGCCCCGGATTGACCTGTAGGGCGGGTGAGCGGAAGCGAAACCCGCCGGACCCGGCCACTCCGAACCCCTGGCGAGTTTCGCTTCCGCTCACCCGCCCTACGATCAGGCTCGTTCCTCCTGGACGGATTGACCGCCGACCGAGGTTCCGGCTACGATCCGCGCGACGGGCGGATTCATGTGTTCGAACTCGGCCCCCGTCGCTGAATATGAAGGATGTGCCCGGCGTTCGGGCCCGGCCCCGTCGCGGTTGGCTTTGTCTTGGAACGAGACATCCCGCGCCGAGGCCCCCCGTCAGGGAGGCGGTCCGTCGAATGATCTCCGAGCGGCTCACGCTCTGGCTCCTGCTGGTCGCGACGTTCGCGATCCGAACGCTCCACCCCGATCAACCGATCGTCGAGAACTACGTCGGCCGGCAGATCCCGACCGCGATGGTTGCGCGCAACCTGGAGCGTGGCAGCGGCTTCCTCCATCCCCAGCTCGATACCGGGCCGTTCCCGAACCTGTTCCTGGTCGAGCCGCCCATCTACGCCCAGCTCGTCGCCGCCGTCCGGCCGATCCTTGGCTTCGAGTTGGAACCGACCGGCCGGCTCGTCTCCGCCGCCGCGACGGCGCTCGGGGCCTGGGGGCTGTTCGGCCTCGTCCGGCGCCGCGAAGGCTCGACGGTCGCGTTCCTGGCGTTGGCTTCGTATGCCGTCTTCCCCGTCATGATCCGATACGGCCGGTCGTTCCAGCCCGATGCCCTGATGCTCGGCTGCATCCTGGCGGCCTTGAGAGGATGGGATGAGTACGAAGCGGGCGAGAACTGGCGATGGGCGGCCCTCGGTGGGTTCGTGTTGTCCGTCGGGTTGGCTTTGAAGATCACCGTGGCCTGGGCCCTGATCCCGTTCGTCCTGATCGTCCGCCGATGGCCGATCGGCGTGAGGATCGCGGCGGCGGTCGCGATGATGACCCCCTCGCTTGCGTGGTATGTCCATGCCTGGGAAGAAGTTGCGCGGCGGGGATCGGGCTCGTTGGCTTCGTCTGACAACGCCGCGATCTGGTTTCAAACGCTGTCGCCGGCCTCATGGCTTCGGATTTCGACGATCCAGAACATCGGCCGGGGGCTCGTGGACCGCTCGTTTACGGTGGTTGGGTTCATGTTGGCGGCGTTGGGTTTGCTTTGTTCCGGGAAAGTCGACCGACTCTGGAAAGGTTGGGCGATCGGGTGCGGGCTCGCCGTGTTGGCTTTGTCCGCCAAGTGGCACCATGCCTATTATTGGATGGTGGTGGCGCCGCTGGCGGCCGTCGGCGTGGGCCGGGGGCTGGTCGGGCTCGCGGGCCGAGGGACTTGCGGGCGGACGGCCTCGATGCTGTTGGGTTCGTGTTTCCTGGCGCTCTGCCTGTACCAGTCGGCCTCGACCTGGCGGACCCCGGCCGAGTGGGCATCTCTGGAGGAGGCGGCCCGGGAAGTCGCGAGCCTGACGACCGAGGATCAGCTCATCATCGCCCCGGAGGCCCTCCTCCACTATTCGGGCAGGAGCGGCTTCCGCCTCGAATTCGACCCGGCCGCCTGCCGGCGGGCCGCCGGGGAGTGGGGCGGAGATCGGGCCGGGCGAGCCGTGGACGACGCTTTTGCATTGACGGGATTTTATGTGGCGATCCGTTCGGAGAACTTCGTCCAATTGAGTCTCCACCCCGGGTCGAGCAGGGTCCGCGTCGAGGGCCCGGGTCGCCTGCTGGTCGCCGACGTCGGGCCGACGGACGGGGCCCGGCGTCAAGCCTGGCGCGAGGCGATCCGGAATCGTCCGGGGACCCGGATCGTCGCCGACCGACCCGGCCTCATGATCGCCGAATTGCGGCCCCAAGACTGACCTCCCACGCCTCCTGGACTTCCTCCATGCCAGCTAAGGAACCGCCCCCGGTCACGATCCCCGACTTCGCCCGCTGGAAGGGCGACCGGCGGAAGATCAGCGTCTTGACGGCCTACGACCACACGATGGCCCGGCTCCTGGACGCCTCGGGGGTCGACTGCCTGCTCGTCGGCGACTCGCTCGGGATGGTGGTCCAGGGGCGGACCAGCACTCTGGGCGTCACGCTCGACCAGATGGTCTATCACGCCGAGATGGTGGCCCGCGCCGCGAGGCGGGCGCTGGTGGTCGCCGACCTGCCGTTCGGGAGCTACCAGGCGTCGACCGACCGGGCGATCGACTCGGCCGTGCGGTTCCTCAAGGAGACGCAGTGCCAGGCGGTGAAGCTCGAAGGGGGGCGGCGGGTCGCGCCGACGATCCGCGCCCTCGTCGAGGCCGACATCCCGGTGATGGGGCACGTCGGCCTGACCCCGCAGTCGGTCCGGCGGCTCGGCGGCTTCAAGGTCCAGCGCGACGAGCGGGAGATCATGGACGACGCTCGGGCCGTCGCCGAGTCTGGGGCGTTCGCGATCGTCCTGGAGTGCATGCCCTCGGAGATCGCCGCCCGCGTCACCGCCGAGGTCCCCATCCCCACGATCGGCATCGGCGCGGGGCCCGATTGCGACGGCCAGGTGCTCGTCACGCCCGACCTTCTGGGCCTGTTCGAGGGGTTCAGCCCCAAGTTCGTCCGCCGCTACGCGGACCTCGGCGAGCCGATCCGCAAGGCCGCCCGCGAGTACGTCGCCGACGTCCAGGCCGGCCGGTTCCCGGGCGCCGGGGAGAGCTTCCGATGAGACCGACGCACGACATCAGGAGATCGCATCCATGAACGCGCCCTCCGCCGAGGAACTGACCCGCAAGAAGTGCGTGCCCTGCGAAGGGGGCGTCCCGACCCTCGAACCCGCCGAGGTCGATGCTCTGCTCCGAAACCTTCCTGGGTGGGCAACATCCGAGAACGGCCAACGAATTCGTCGCGAGTGGCGGGCCAGGAACTTCATGGCGGCGATGGACTTCTTCAACAAGGTCGCCGCGCTGGCCGAGGAGGAAGGCCACCACCCCGACCTCCACCTCGTCGGCTACCGGGACGTCACCGTCGAGGTCTGGACGCACGCCATCGGCGGCCTCTCGGAGAATGACTTCATCCTGGCCGCCAAGATCGACGCCATACCGATCGCCGAGAAGAAAAATTGTAACCGTTCAGTCCCCTGATGGCGTCGATTTTGCTAGGCCCGATGACTACTCCCTTGCGATCGCCCGCCGAGGTCGTATTCTCAGACCCCATGATCCCTCTCGATTTGACTCCCAGTACTGGCTGTCCCGAATGTGTCACGCTCCGTCGTGAACTCGACGCCGCCTTGGCCCAGATCGCCGTCCTCGACGCTCAGGTCAAAGAAGCTTGCCATCCAGCTTCAACGCAACTCTTCCAATAGCTCCACGCCCCCATCGGCCAACCCGCTCGACGCTCCCAGGCCAGCCCCCAGGCCCCCCACCGGGCGACGCCCCGGGGGACAGAGAGGCCATCGCGGGCATCACCGAACCCGCTTGCCCGCCAGTCGCGTCGACGAGATCATCGCCTACTACTCCGTCAAGGCTTAAATGGTGGGCCGTCGGGTGCCACGGGTTGTACTCAACCCGTGCCGCAAGCCGCGTCTCTCGCACGGGTTCCGAGTACGGAACCGCGTGACACCCGGCGTCGACGAGATCATCGCCTACGTCCCCTCGACCTGCACCGGATGCTACACCTCGCTGCCGGTCGAGCCCGGCCCCGACGATCCCGAGCCCGCCTGGCATCAGGTCGCCGAACTGCCCGAGCAGGCCGCCATCGTCACCGAGCATCAGGCCCACTCGCGGACCTGCCCTTGCTGCGGCCTGCTCAACCGGGCCACCATCCCCGCCGAGGTCCGCGCCCATGTCTTCGGGCCGCGACTGGCGGCGAACATGAGCTACCTCAGCGGGCGCTTCCATCTCGGCAAGCGCTCGGTCCAGGAGTTCGTCGAGGCCG
>JAJYDH010000206.1 GCA_021777685.1 Planctomycetota bacterium
TGGGGCTCGCCCGAGGCTCGACCCACCCTACGAATTATTTCGTCCTCCCATATCGATCGAACAGCAGGAAGACGACGATCCCCAGCGTCGGGATGACGCAGAAGATGGGAATCGTGACCCAGAGCCGCCAGTCCCTCCAGCTCGACCGCTCGATCAGGACCAGCGCGGCCCAGGCGGCCGTGAGGGTGAAGTCGAGCATGGCGAGGTCGAACACGCGGTCGGTCCGGAGCAGTTCCCAGAGACGGGGGCTGCTCAGGCCGATCGTCCTGTGGATCTCGTACAGGAGCCAGCCGCCGACGGGCGCGGCGACCGCCAGCATCGCCCAGGCCGTGAGCGGGTGACGGCTCAACTCGACCCGGCTCGCGGACGATTCGGGCATCTCGGGCTTGCTCATCGGCGCGGACCTCGGGACGCGAGAGATTGGCGGGCATCAACCCCAGTGTAGCCGCGGGGCAACACCGCGCCCCGGACCACCCAACGAATCGGCATTGCAATTGCTTCTCACTCCCGGAGATGCGACCGATCTCGGCCGCGTGTCGTCGAAGCTCGGGAGATCCTCTATGAGTCGCAACGCCTGGTTCGCGGGTTCGATCGTGGGATTCGGTCTGGCTTTCTGGTCGGCGCGTGATGGAGCCGCGCAGGTCCCGCCGCCCCCGGCGCCGGGGATCGACGCTCCGGCCCCGGGAGTGGGCCTGGGCCTGGATCGGCTGTCGAGGCGGATGTCGGAGGCGATCCGCGACCTCGGCGAGGACATCACCGCCTCGATGGGGCAGTCGCCCAACGGCCAGTTCCTCGCGAGGGACGCCCAGGAGCTGGAGCGCGCGGCCGGCGAGTGGTACGCCTCGGCGCGGAACGCGACCGACCCGTATCAGCTCCGGCGGTCGTTCTCGGGCGTCGACACCTCGTGGCACCGGCTCCGCGACCAGCTCGCCGCGCCCGGCGTCGCGCCGCCGGCGGTCGCCGACGAGATCCGCCGGGTCGAGCAGGCCGACGCCGCGATCCACCAGGCGCTCAACGTCAACGCCTATCCCCCCAACATCGAGGCGGCCCCGGCCCCGCCGAGCGGACTCGATGAGACCCGTCGGCTGGCCTACTCCCTGGCCCAGCGAGGCGAGGGCCTGGCCTCGACCGTCCAGTCGTCTTACGGCGGGAACCCCGGCTCGGCCAACCTCGTCAACGACTCGGCGCAGGTCGCCCAGTTGGCCGATGCGTTCTACGAGAGCCTGAACAACCCCGCGAGCCCCCCGCAGCCCGAGGAGGTCCGGCAGAACTTCGCCCAGATCATCCAGCGCTCCAACGGCCTGGGCATCTCGCTCGACCAGAACCTGATGCCGCCGCCCGTCCGCACCGCCTGGGACGCCTACACGACCGTCCACAACCTCCTCCGGGCCAACCTCAACCTCGTCAACGCGACCATCGACGGCCTGCCGCCGGCCGACGCGCCCATCCCGGCGAACGTCCCGGTCGGCATCCCCTACAACCCCAACCCGACCGCGCAGGTCGGACAGTGGGCCGAACAGTTGGACCGGCAGGTCGACGAACTCCTCGCCAACTTCGCCCCCACGGCGGGGGTCGTCCCCGAAGGGCGGGAGATGCTCGTCGACATGACCCGGCTCCGCGACCACACCCGCGACTTCCGCCGCGACGTCGCCCAGGGGCTCGACCCCACCCGGCTCGCCTACGAATTCCGCGACTGTGACGCCGACTGGCAGCGCCTCGCCCGCCGGGTCAACCGGATCGCCCGGGGCCGGACCGGGCCGAACATCCAGCGAGTCCAGCAGATCGGCCAGACCTGCGAGCAGATCCACCGGGCGCTCGGCATGCCCGGTTATGCCCCGACCATCCAGCCATTCTGAGCCGGAAGCCGCGTCGGCCCGATCCTCATCGGGCCGACCTGGCGGACCTCGATCAGGGCCGGGCGGCGCCGGCCAGGCTCGGGGCGGCGGGGTCGGGCTTCTGGGCGAGGAGGTCGGAGAGCCGGAAGGCATGATACGGCTGGTTCGCGGCCGGCTCCCCTTCGGGCGAGGCGTTGGCGACCCAGAATCGGCCGGTGGTCGTCTCG
This sequence comes from Planctomycetota bacterium, assembly GCA_021777685.1. Classification (GTDB taxonomy): domain Bacteria; phylum Planctomycetota; class Planctomycetia; order Isosphaerales; family Isosphaeraceae; genus Tundrisphaera. The sequence goes on from JAJYDH010000206.1 coordinate 2,063, forward strand.
AACAGGACGCTGTGCAGGTTCGACTTCATCGCGACCGGCCGGTCCATCAGGTGGCGGGCGGACTCGGCGTCGAACGTCCCGTGACCGGCCTGGACCCGCCGGGCCAGCTCCTCGTACCGCGAGCCGGCCGACATCAGCACGCCGTCCTTGACCGGGTGCGGCAGCCTCGGCTCGGACTCGCCCATCCTGATGACCGAGAAGGCGTCCCACGACGCCTCCATCCCGACCCCCCGGCCCGACTTGCCGTCGGCGACGACGTAGAAATACTGGCAGGTCCGGGGATGGTCGCGGAACACGGCGACGGCCTCATCGAGGTCGTCGCTTTCCTCCAGCGCCATCCGGACCAGCAGGGCCATCGGCACGCCCTCCCAGTGGCCGAGGCCGCCGCCGCCCATCTCGCCGATCGAGACCTTCTTCGCGTTCATCCCGGTGACGCTGCCGATGAAGCCGGCGTAGGTCACGTTCACGAACGGGATCGAGCCCTCCGGCTCGGCCACGACCAAAACGGCGTGCTCCTGGAGCTTCCAGTCGCAGCCGTAGTCCAGAATCCGGCCGTGGTAGAGGGTGCCGTCCTTCGTCGCCGAGCCGCTCAGGGCGAACCCCGAGCAGTGGAACATCTCGGGGATGAAGTTCGCGGCGACCACGTCCTCGACCTTCATCCCGGCCCCCTCGGCGATCCCGGCCATCTCCTCGTAGTACTTCGCCGGGACGTACTTGCGCTGAAGCTCGGAGATGGAGAGGATCAGCCGCTTGACGTCGAGCGGCAGCTTGAGGCCGGCGACCTCGGGCTTGAACTCCTTGGCCTTCACCTCGAAGAGGAATCTGACCTGCTCGCGGATGTCGTCCTTCAGGAGCGTGCCATGCTGGAGGCCCATCTCGCGGGGGGTGCCCTTGAGGTGGAGCACCTTCGTGCCGTCGACCTCCTCCAGGAACCCCCGGCCGCAGATCGCGACCGTCTTCGAGCCGGCCGACGCCGGGGCGACGGCCCCGAGCACCATCAGGATCGTCGCGAGGGCTCGAAATGCCTTGCCTGGCATGAGGCCATCCTCCGGGAAAGTTCGAGGGGAGGTCGAAGCGATGGGAGAGTCTAACCCATCCCGCCATACCCCGCGAGCCGAGCCGGTGTTTCGGGCCGATCCGCGAGCGTCTGGCCCCCTCACCCTTGAAGGCTGACGACCCGACACTTTCGGCCCGTCCCCCTTTTGGAGTGCGGGAGCTTGCTCCCGCTTTGGGGCCCCGGAGCTTGCTCCGGGCATGTTCGACGCCGCCCGAAGGGACCGCGGAGCAAGCTCCGCGAAGAAAAGCGGGAGCAAGCTCCCGCACTCCAAAGGGCCGAGACGCTCTCCGGGCCTCGTCGGGAAAAATATCTGGTCGCCAGCCCTTGTGGGAGGGGGGCCTGAAGGGCGAAAAGCCGGCAGGGGCCTCAGCGCGCGGCGCCGGCGGGGGGCGGCTCGGGCCTGAGCCAGGTGACGAACCAGTCGAGGGCGGCGGCGTGCTGCTCCGGGGTGATGGCGTGCCCGGTGTTCCTGGCGACCATGATCTTGAGCCGATCCTCGGCCCGGGCCTCGCGGTAGGCGACCTTCGCGGCGAGGAAGGCGATCTCGGCCCCCTCGATCGGGCAGTTCGGGTCGCGCTCGCCGCTGAGGATCAGCAGGGGCCTGCCGGCGAAGAGGCGGACCATGCTCGGGCCGTCGAAGTCGTCGAGGATGCCGGGGATCACCTTCGACCAGAGTTCGCGGCAGACCCGGGCGTTGACCTTCGGCTCGCCCAGCTCGGCGGCGACGTCCTGGTGGGCCTCGCGGATCGTGTTGGCGCGGGCCTGGTACAGCTCGTGGTCGAGGCTCCAGCGGAAGCTCTGCATCGAGATCGCCGGCACGGCCACCTTGATCCGGTCGTCGACCGCGCCGGCCAGCCAGGTCTCGATGCCCCCCTTGCTGATCCCGATCATCCCGACCCGCCCGGGGTCGACGTCGTCGCGGGTCTGGAGGTAGTCGATCGTCCGCCAGGCGTCCCAGCAGGTGTCGTAATAGAACGGGTGGGCCTGCGGATCGCCCGGCTTGCTCTTCCAGGCGTCGACGACCGCCGCGTTGTACGCCTTCGTCCCCGACTGGCCGCCGGCGCGCTCGCCGTGATAGCGCCCGTCGATCGCGACCGCGACGAATCCCCTGCGGGCCAGCTCGTCGAGCCAGGGGCGTGATCCTTCCTTCTTGCCGCCGGTGCCGTGGAGCACGATCACCGCCGGCATCCGCGCCCCCTCCCTGGCCGCTCTCGGCCGGACGACCAGCGCCGGGACCCGCTCGGTCGAGCCGTCGGGGAGCTTCTCGACGGCGAAGTCGACCCGCTGGACGACCAGGCCGCGGTCCTCCCGCTTCGTCTCGCCGGACCGGACGTCGAGCGGGACGCGCGGGCGGTCGAGCAGCTTGAGGAACGCGGCCTTGACCTCCGCCGGCGGCTTCGATGGCCGGGGCGGGACGTCCTGCGCCGGCGAGGCCGGGACGATCAGCAGCAGGCCGATCAACGTCAGCGCGTGTCTCATCCAACTCCCTCCGCTCGCGAGCCTCACGACTTCGACGTGTAAAAATGGACGTTAACGAGTCGGCTCGTGCCTCGCCAGCGAAATCCATCGGACATCGCGGATTTGTCGGGCTCGGGGGTGGCTCCGATCCCTCCGCCCGAACTGGCCTGGCAAGGCTCGCCCCGGTGCGGGATCATGTCCGGGATGATCTCGGACCTGTTCCCGGACGGTCGGCTCGCGGGGAAGGGCGGAAAGACGGTATGGAATTCCGAAGGATCTGGGCCTTGCGCGGGCCGAACGTCTGGGCCCGGTTCCCGGTCCTGGAAGCGGTCGTGGACCTGTCCGCGCTCGGGGACCGGCCGGTCGACGCGATCCCCGGCTTCGCCGAGCGGCTCCGCTCTCACATCCCTTCGCTGGGCGGGGTCGAGGAGCCCGACCCGGCGCGAGGGCTGGGGCTGGCGGCCCTGGAACTCCAGCGGCTGGCCGGCTCGCCGGTCGCGTTCCTGGGCGAGCGTCGGACCGTCGAGCCGGGCGTGGTCAAGGTCGCGGTCGAGTCGGAGGAAGAAGCGATCGCCCGCCCGGCGCTGGAGGCCGCCCGACGACTCTGCCTGGCCAGCCTGGATGACCTGCCGTTCGACCTGGAAGGCGAGGTCGCCCGGCTCCGGTCGATCGCCGACGAGGTCCGGCTCGGGCCGAGCACGCGGTCGATCGTCGAGGCCGCCCGGGCGCGCGGCATCCCGGTCCGTCGGCTGAACGCCGGCAGCCTCGTCCTGCTGGGGCAGGGGGCACGGGCCCGGCGGATCAGGACGGCGGAGACCGACCGCACGGGCTCCGTCGCCGAGGCGATCGCGCAGGACAAGGAGACGACCAAGCTCCTGCTGAGGGCCGTCGGCGTGCCGGTGCCCGAGGGGCAGCCGGTCGGATCGGCCGAGGAGGCGTGGCTCGCCGCCCAGTTGATCGGCCCGCCGGTCGTGGTCAAGCCGCTCGACGGCAACCACGGCCGAGGGGTCGCGACCGACCTGACCACCCGCGAGCAGGTCGAGGCCGCCTATGCCGCCGCAGCGCTCGAAGGCACCCGCATCCTGGTCGAGAAGTTCATCAAGGGGGCCGACTTCCGGCTCCTGGTCGTCGGCGGGAGGCTCGTCGCCGCCGCCCGCCGCGACCCCGCGCACGTCGTCGGCGATGGCGTCTCGACCATCGCCCGGCTGGTCGAGGCCATCAACCGCGACCCTCGCCGGGGCGAGGGGCATTCCTCGGTCCTGACCCGGATCAGGCTCGACGACCCGATCGCGCGGGCCGTCCTGGCCGAGCAGGGTTATGCGACCCACTCGGTCCCGCCGGCCGGGGCGCGGGTCCTGATCCGCCGGAACGCCAACCTGAGCACCGGCGGGACCGCCGAGGACGTGACCGACCGCGTCCACCCCGACGTCGCCGCCCGCGCCGTCGACGCGGCCCGCGTGATCGGCCTGGACATCGCGGGCGTGGACCTCGTGGCCGAGGACGTCGACCGGCCGCTCGAACAGACGGGCGCCGCCGTGGTCGAGGTCAACGCCGGGCCGGGGCTCCGGATGCACCTCGAACCCTCGGCCGGGCCCCCCCGGCAGGTCGGCCGGGCGATCGTGGACATGCTCTTCCCGGAGGGGGAGGACGGCCGGATTCCGGTCGTCGCCGTCACCGGGACCAACGGCAAGACGATCGTCTCGGCGATGATCGCCCGCATCCTGGCCGCCTCGGGCCGGAAGGTCGGCCTGGCCGGCTCCGACGGCATCCTCGTCGACGGCCGGCGTGTCGTCGCCTGGGATTGCGGCGGGGCGCAGGGGGCGCGGTCGGTCCTGCTCAACCCGGGAGTCGAGGCCGCGGTCCTGGAGGTCTCGCGGGGCGGGATCATCCGCGAAGGGTTGGGGTTCGACCGCTGCGACGTCGCCGTGGTGACGAACATCGGCGAGGGGGACCACCTCGGCCAGACCGGGGTCGAGACCCTGGAGGAGCTGGCCGACGTCAAGCGGACCGTCGTTGGCGTGGTCGACCCGGGGGGCGCCGTCGTCCTGAACGCGGCCGACCCGGCGGTCGCGGCGATGGCCCCGCAGGCCTCGGCGCCCGTGATCTTCTTCGCGATCGACCCCGACGAGCCGGCCCTGGCCGAGCACCTCCACCGGGGCGGCCGGGCGGCGTTCGTCAGGGCAGGGGGGGTCGTCCTGGCCGTCGGTGCTGAGGAGATCGCGCTGGTCGGGCTCGACCGGGTCGGGGCGACCCGGGGCGGCCGGGTGCCGTTCCAGGTCGAGAACGTCCTGGCGGCGGCGGCCTCGGCCTGGGCGCTGGGGATCGACCCCCGGACGATCGCCGGGGCCCTCGCCTCGCCCGACGCCGGGCCCGGCCGGTTCCAGGTCGTCGAGCACGCCGGCGCGACCGTGATCGTCGACCGAGCCCGGAACCCCTCGGCCCTGAAGGCGCTGGCGACCGCCCTGGACGCCTTCCCGCCCGGCCCCCGGACGATCATCTACGCGGCCTCGGGCGACCGCAGGGACGCCGACATCACCCGGCTGGGGACCATCCTCGGCGACGGCTTCGACCGGGCCATCCTCTACGAGGACGGCGCCACCTTCGACCGGGCCCCCGGCGAGACCCTCGCCCTCCTCCGCCGAGGGGTCGACCAGGGCCGGAGGGTCGCCGAGACCGTCGAGGTCGGCGGCGAAAACGAAGCCATCGGCCTCGCCCTCGAACAACTCAGGCCCGGCGAGGTCGTCGTCATCGGCACCGAGGCGGCCGAGGAGGCCCTGGCCTGCGTCCGCTCCCGGGGGGCCTAGCGATCGGGTGCCCCTCTCGGATCTGGACAGGGCCGGAGGACGCGTCTCTCGTTCTCGCGAGACGACCGCAGAATTTCGCCGATCGTCCGTAAACCCGGTTCAGCCCGACGCATCGGGGCGATAATAAGGATTGTCGATTCGACAACCGCCCGGTTTCCCGGCTGATCCTCCGGAGTCCGGGAGCTTGCTCTCGCACTCGAGACGGGAAGCTGTTGAACGGATGACATCGAGCCGGGCGGGCTCCAAATCCGCCCCGGCGGAGGAGTTGCGCGGTTGGGTTCGTGTTTTCACGGGAGATCGTCGGCGGATGGAGAACGGTTGGGTTCGAGTTGCTTCCGCTGGCGTACCGAGATCCGGCCCCGGACCGTGGCCGACCCGTCTCGACGATTGGGTTCGGATTTTCGGGGTCTTCCCGGGCGGCGTCCGGGTTCTCAATGGGTTCGAGTTTCACGCCCACCGGCGGGATTGGGTTCGGATTTCGCCGATTCCTCGGCCCGCCGATGCGGTCCAACCTCCCAGGTATCCCCCGACCGTGCATCGACCATCGTCGATCGATCATCTCAAGCGGACAGACTCGGCGGGCCATGTCCGAGAGCGGCCCGGCGGGGTCACGACCTGGGCGGGGGCGAGCACGTCGGGCACGCGGCGTACCAGGCGGGCAGCCCGGCCAGGTCTCGCGAGACCGAACTCCTCGCCAGGGCGGCACATCCCGCCCGATGGTACCGACTGCCCATTTTGGTCGTGTACACCTCGACGGCGCCCGGTTCCGCCGGCCTCTCAACGCGGACCGTCGCCCTTGGCTTCGGTTTCGTCTTCGGCCCGGCGAGCGGGAGGACGGTGGCAACCGAGTCTCGACTCGCCCTCGCGGCCTCGGGGAGGGCGGGCCTCGCCAGCCCCAGTTCCCAGAGGACGACCGACAGGACGAAGAGCAGGACCAGCGCGAACAGGCGACGGGCGAGGCTCGGTTTCGGCTTCATCGGACCTCCGTTTCGAGGGTGCGTCCACCACCAGGATAGGCCACCCATCCGGATTCACCGTCGCATTCCGCCGGGGTCCGCGTCCCACCCCGGAAGGTCGGGGAGAGGCCGCCTTGGCAGGAGCGCAAACCTTTGATCGACCCCGACCGGGCACTGCCGGCCCTTGACACTCGTCGGCCGCGGGGCCATCCTGAATGTCCCCGGCGAGGCCGGCTGCAACCCGTTGACCGGCCGGATCGTCGAGCGATCGGGAGTCGTCCGCAAGAATTCGGTGTCATGAGCGAACAACACCCCGGCGGACTCACGATCCGCGACCTCCAGCGCCGGATCTTCGAGCTTTACGGGGCCAAGGACGAGGCCCGGGGCGACTCCGCGACGTTCCTCTGGCTGGTCGAGGAGGTCGGCGAGCTGGCCACGGCCCTCCGATCCGGGACGCCCGAGGAGCTGGCCCTGGAGATGGCCGACGTCCTGGCCTGGCTGGCGACCCTGGCCAACATCCGGGGGGTGGACCTGGAGGCGGCCGTCCGGCGGAAATACGGCGAGACCTGCCCCGGATGCCAGATGAACCCCTGCCGATGCGACCCGTCCGAGAAACCCTGAACCCGACCCGAGCACCAGGAAGCCGAGCGATGCGAGACCGAAGCGGTTGGCGAGGGCGGGCTCGATGGGCCCCGGCGATGGTCGCGGCGCTCGCGGCGATGGCCGGCGGGTCGGCCCTGGCGGCGTCGAGGACGGTCGAGGTCGAGAACATCCGGGTCGGCTTCCAGGAGCGGTACAAGGTCGGCACCTGGACCCCGGTCTGGCTCCAGCTCAGGGGCGGGATCGACGGCTTCGCCGGCTATCTGGAGGTCGACACCCAGGACGAGGACGGCACGCCCACCGCGATCCGCCAGGTCGTCCAGGTCGCCCCGGGGGCCACCCAGCGGGTGACGGCCTACGTCCGCCCCGGCTCGCAGGACCCCGACTTCGCGACCCTCCGGTTCCTCGACGGCAAGTCGCTCCGCCGGGCCGCGCCGGACGTGGTGATCGGCAACGCGCTCAGCTCGAAGCCGCCCGAGCCGCTCTCGCAGGAGGACTATCAGGTCCTCGCGCTGGGGCGGCCGGCGGGGGTCGAGCTGATCCCCGACCTCCCGGGATTCAACGCCAACAAGAACAACGCCGCGATCCCCGGCGGCCGGGCCCGCGAAGTCCTGGTCGCCCGCCTCCAGGCGATCGACGACCTGCTCCCCGGCCGATGGTACGGGTTCGACGCGGTCGACGTCGTCGTGGTCGACACCGACGACAAGGAGATGCTCGCCACGCTCTCGGGCAACCGGGGCGAGGCGCTCAAGCAGTGGGTCCAGCGCGGCGGGCACCTCGTGGTCGCGGCCTCGTCGAACTGGCAGGCGGTCAACGACGGGCTCCTCGGCGAGATGCTGCCGGCCAGGCTCAACGGCCAGGTTCAGCTCACGCCGTTCGACTCGCTGGAGTCGTTCACCGGCGGGAGCCACCAGGTCGCCTTCGAGAACTCGCCGGTCCGGGTCGCGAAGATGGAGGACATCGAGGCCCGAGGGGGCAAGGTGATCGCCTCGACCCTCTCGACCCCGCTGGTCGTCCGTGGCCCCTACGGGTTCGGCCGGGTCACGCTGATCGGCCTCGACGTCGACACCAAGCCGTTCGCCTCCTGGCCCGACCGGGGCCTGTTCTTCGTCAAGGCGCTCGACCTCAAGGGGACCACGGCGGCGGTCGACGCCCAGCAGGCCCAGCGGCGGATCATGAACCAGAACCTCAGCGACCTGGCCACCCTGGTGCGCCGGGGGCTCGACCAGTTCGCCGGGGTCACGCTGATCCCGTTCGCCTGGGTGGCCGGGTTCATCCTCCTCTATATCCTGCT
>JAJYDH010000207.1 GCA_021777685.1 Planctomycetota bacterium
GGTCAAGCTCCAGGGGAAGATCGACCGGATCGACCTCATCCGCAAGGGCGGGAAGGTCGCCTTCCGCGTGATCGACTACAAGACCGGCTCCAACCCCTCGGGCAAGGACGTGCTGTCCGGCCTGGCCTCGCAACTGCCGCTGTACGCGCTCGCGGTCGAGAACCTGGTCTTCACCGAGGGCGATTTCAGCTTCGAGGATGCCGGCTACTGGAGCCTGCCGAAGGACGGGTTCAAGAGCGTCAAGCTGGGCGACTGGCCGGCCTATCGCGAACGCCTCACGGCCTTCGTCCTCGCGACCGTCGCCGCGCTCAGGAAGGGGTCATTCCCGATCGAGTCGCAGAAGAAGGAATGCCGGAAATACTGCGACTTCCACGCCGCCTGCCGGGTGGGCGAGGTCCGGCTGGTGGGCAAGATCTGGGACGGCCGCCCGAGGCTGGAGGACGGGGCATGACCGAAACCAGGCCCGGACGGACCTCGCCGACGGTCGAGCAGATGAACGCGCTGGGCGTCGTCGGCGACAGCGTCGCCCTGAGCGCCGGGGCGGGCTGCGGCAAGACCTTCGTCCTCGCCGAGCGGTTCGTCAGGGCCCTCGACGAGCCCGAAGGGCGGCCCCTGTCGCGGGTCGTGGCCCTCACCTTCACCAACAAGGCCGCGCGCGAGCTTCGCCAGCGAATCCGCCGGGAATGCCGGGCCCGGCTCGACTCCGGCGCGGACCCGGCCCGCTGGAAGGGCGTGCTCCGAGGGCTGGAGGCGGCCCGGATCGGCACGTTCCACTCGTTCTGCGGCGAGGTCCTCCGCCGCCACGCGATCGAGGCCGGGGTCGACCCCGGCTTCGCCGTCCTCGACGAGCCGATCGCCCTCTCGATCCGCGACGAGGCCCTGGCGGGCGAGATCCGCGACCGGCTGGCGGCCCGCGACCCCGACCTGATCGATCTGGCCGTCGAATACGGCCTGGGGATGGTCCGTCGGTCGCTCGAAGACTTCATCGGCGACCGCTCGGCGGGCGAGGTCCGCGACTGGTCCGAACGCCAGCCCCGCGACCTGGTCGATCGCTGGGTGGACCTCTGGTCTCGCGAGGTCCAGCCCGCGATGATCGCAGCCTTCAAAGAACAAGCACGCGACTGCCTGGAGCTGATCGACGCGACCGCGTTCGAGAACGAGAAGGTCCGCGAGCGGATGACCGCGTTGCGGGAGAGCTTCGCCGACCTTTCGGACCGGGGCGACCCCGGACCGATCCTCGCGGCCATCGAGAAAGACGCACGCGTCCAGGGCCTCGCCCCCAAGCTCTGGCCGTCGAAGGAAGTCCAGGAAGCGTTCAAGGACCACTTCGAGTCGATCCGCGCCGCCGTCAAGAAGCTCCGCGAGGCCGTCGGCTGGGACGAGCGGACCTCGATGCTGGCCGCCGAGCAAGGTCTGAAGTTCGCCCGGCTGGCCGTCGGGGGGCGAGAGGCTTACGACCGGGCCAAGCGGCTCCGGGGAGGGATCGACAACGACGACCTGCTCCTGCTGACCCGGGACCTCCTCGCCCGCCGGTCGGAAACGGCCCGCGATACCCTGGCGGCGTCGGTCGACCTCGTCCTGGTCGACGAGTTCCAGGACACCGACCCGGTCCAGTCCGAGATCCTCGACCTCCTCGCCGGCCCTGGGCTCCTCGACGGCAAGCTGTTCCTGGTCGGCGACTTCAAGCAGTCGATCTACCGCTTCCGGGGCGCCCAGCCCGAGCTGTTCAACGCCTACCGGGCCCGCTTCCGGGCGCCGGGGCGGCTCAACCTCTCGGAGAATTTCCGGAGCGTCCCGGCGATCCTCGACTTCGTGAACGCCCTCTTCGCCGACACCTTCACCGAGCCGGGCTCGGCGCTCCGGGCCGAGGGGGACCGCGACCCGGTCGGCCCGCCGGCCGTCGAATTCCTCTGGGGCCGGGCCGATCCCCCGGCCGACGGGACGAAGCCCGACGCGAACGCCCGACGCAAGGACGAGGCCCGTCGATTGGCCCGGCATCTGAAATCGAGGCTGGACGAGGGGTGGATGGTCCGCCGAGGGAAGTCGAGCGAGCGTCGCCGGGCGACGGCGGGGGACGTGGCCATCCTCTTCCGCTCGCTCTCGGACGCCTCCGAATACGAGCAGGCGCTGGTGGCCGAGGGGCTGGATTACCACGTCGTCGGGGGGTCGGGCTTCTTCGCCCAGCAGGAGGTGCTCGACCTCATCAACCTGCTGACATCGGTCGAGAACCCGCTGGACGGCGTCGCGCTGGCGGGGGCGCTCCGGAGCCCGTTCTTCTCGATCAGCGACGACGCCCTGTTCTGGCTCTCGACCGAGCGGATCGGACGGCCTCACGAGGGGCTGGCGCGCTGCGACGGGTCGATGCTCGAAAAACTCCCCGAGGACGACCGGCCGAGGGCAGAGCGGGCCTCCCGGCTCCTGGGAAGCTGGAGGGCGGTCAAGGATCGGGTGCCGATCGCGGTGCTGGTCGACCAGATCCTCTCGGAGTCGGGCTATGAGGCCGCGCTGATCGGCGAATTCCTCGGCGACCGGAAGCGGGCGAACGCCCGGAAGCTGGTGCGGATGGCCCGCCGGTTCGACGAGCAGGGCGGATTCACCCTGGCCGACTTCGTCGCCCGCCTCCGCGCCGACCTCCGCTCGGCGACCAAGGAGACCCAGGCGGCCACGACCGACGAGCAGGGGGAGATCATCCGCCTGATGTCGATCCACCAGTCCAAGGGGCTGGAATTCCCGATCGTCGTCCTGCCCGACCTCGACCGCAAGCGGCCCGGAGAGCTGAAACGAGTGGCGTTCGACCCCGAGCTCGGGCCGCTGGTCAACCCCGTCCTGGAACCCGGCGAGGGGGACGAGGCGGACGAGCCGGACCCGGGCGGCTGCCTCGGCTGGATCATCCATCGCTTCCGGGAACGGGCGGGCGACGACGCGGAAGCCCTCCGTCTGTTCTACGTCGCGACGACCCGGGCCCGGGATGCGCTCGTGATCTCGGCCTCGACCGATCCCGAGCGTCCGCCGACCTCGCCGGCCCTCGCCCTGCTCGATCGCCGGTTCGACCGCGTCACGGGGACCTTGAAAGGGACCTTGCCCGAGGGCTGGGAGTCGCCTCGGGTCCGGGTCGTCGCCGAACCCTCCGTGACGACCTCGGCTCACCCATCGTCGTCCCGGCCGAGACCCCGATTGCTCGAAGTCGCCCGGGTGATCCGCGAGGGATTCGAGCGAGCCGAGCCACCAAGAGCCCACTCGGCCCAAGTCCCGCGGTCGGTCGTTCTCGACCCGGCCTGGGGGCTATCCGCCACCTCGTCGAGGCTCGATCGGCTGATCCGGTCGATTTTGGCCGATCCCCGGGCCTTCGAACCGGGACGACTGGAAGCCATCGCCGGCCGGGCCGCCCGCCTGCAAGACCCGGTCGCGCCGAAGGGGCTGCTGGACGAGGCCGTCGACCGGCTCTCGGTCTGGTTCCGCTCGCCCCTGGCCCGCGAGATCCGGAAGGCGAGCGAGGTCCGCCGGGCCTTCCCCTGGACGATCCCCCGGCCGGTCGGGGCCGATCCCGTCGTCTTCCGGGGGCTGTGCGACTTCTGGTTCCGCCAGCCCGACGGCGAGGGCTGCCTGGTCCACTTCGGCGACGTTGCGGCCCCGGAACCTCGCGAACGGCTCCGGGTGCTCCTCTCGGCCCGGGCGGTCGAAGCGCTGGGCCTGGGGACGATCCGACGGGCCTGGAGGGTCCGTCTCGGGCCGGGCGGCGGGCTGGCGGAGATCGATGGCTTCGAGGACCAGGCGATCGATCGGGCCGTCCTCGACGTGCTCGGCCTCGACGCTGCCTACAATTAGCGGACCCGGAGGTCGGGACCGGTCGCCGGCGCGGCGGCAACGGGCCCCGAGTCGGCCTTGGATCGGGCGAAGGCGAGCCAGCGATTCTGGAGGTCGGCGTAGCCGTCGATCTTGTAGAGCCGTCGGAGCGCGGTCTCGTAACCCTCGCGCTGCGACGTCTGGAGGAACTGGAGCATCTGGTCGGGCGTCCCCTGCTCGGTGAGAAATCGAGTGAGCGAGACGCTCTGGGCGTAATAGAGGCCCCAGTAGCGGTTGTCGGGATAGTCCATGCTCATGAGAGTCTCGATCGGGAAGAGCCGGTTGGCCGCGAGCGGCGTGTTCAGGTCGGCGGCCCGGCGCTGCTGCTCGTCGGCGGGCTCCGAGAGGACGGCGAGCCCCTCGTCGGCCCAGCGGGGGATCTGCTGGGTGGTGAAGAAATCGGCGAGGATCACATGCGTGACCTCGTGGGGCAGGACGGCCTGGACGAGGCCCGGGTGATCGGCCCGGAGGTTGACCCGTCGCGAGATGATCCGGCCGCCGTTCATGCCCATCGTCGAGAAGCCGGGCGAATCCTCGGGCTGGCCGGTCATCTGGGCATACTGGCCGGCCGTCGGGTAGAGGTAGATCTCGCAGACGGGCGTCCAGGGGGCACGCGGGGCCTGGCCCGTCCATCGGCCGACCTGCTGGACGCGGACCTGCTCGGCGGCCTGCGAGACCCTGGCCGCCAGGGTCGGGTCGGTGTGATAGACCCGGAAGTTGGCCGAGTCGCGGACCTGCCACCGGCCGACGGTCGGGCCGCCCCGGGCGGTGCCGCCGGGGGCGAGCTCGGCCGGGGTGGCCGTCGGCCCGCCGGTCGTCGCAGTCGAGGCGGGCTTGACCGGACGCCGGCCGGCCGGGGGTTCCTCGGGGGCCTGGCCCCGGACGACCACGGCCTGCGAGGGCTTCGCCTTCTTGCGGGCCACCAACCGCTCGGAGGCGAGGTTGCGGAGGTATTCCCCGAGCCAGTTCGAGGGGTTGAGGGCGCGAATCTGCTCGATCTCGGCGTCGATGCTCGCCCAGTCGGCCTCGGTCGTGGGGCGGGCGTTGATCCGCTTGACGACCTCGAAAGATCGGCAGTAGATCCAATGATCCCGGCGCTGGGCGGGCAATCGTCCCTCACCGGCCAGCCTGGCGTAGATCCGACCCGCCGTCTCGTAATCCCTGGCGGCGAAGGCGGCGTCCCCGGCGGTGATATCCGAGGCCGGGACCGTCGCGGGGGTTTCCGCCGGCATCGGCAGCAAGGCCGCCGGGTCCTGTCCGGTGGGAGGGGGAGCTACGGCAGGGGCGGCGGGCGCCGGCTCGGCCGCTTTCAAGGGCGGGGACTCGACGACGGGCGGGAGGGCCGCGGGCCCGCTCGCGACCTCGGCGGGCGGGGGCGGGCCTTCGGGCAGCATGGTCGGGCCGGCCGGCGAGTCGTCCGGAGGCGCCGGGGAGATGGCGGGCGAGGGCGGCGGGATGACCGGCTCGGGCGGCGGGCCGAGGGGCGTTGTCGTCGGGGTCGCCCTGGCCTGACGCGACTTCCGGCCCAGGATCTTGAGGTTCTCGCGATAGGTCTCGGCGTCCCGGGCCCGGCCCGCGTCCTGCGACTGCCGGGCCGCCGCCTCGTAGGCCCTGGCGAGCAGGTCGAGGACCGCTTCCTTGCCGGTCGTCGCGAGCGGCAGGGCGTCTTCGAGGACGGCGACGGCCGCGACGCCGTCATTGCGGTCGAGCAGGCGACGCGCCTCGGCGACGGCTTCCGTCGTGCCGGCGGTCGCCTCCGACGCGAGCCCGGACGCGGCCAGGATCACCAGAATCGCGAGCGAAGGGCCGTGCATGACGTTCCGTGTCCTGCGTAAGGGCCGGCCCGAACACGATCGATCGCCGAAGTGTCGAGTAGGCCGGGGCGAGGCCCCGGGTCGTCGAGAGCGGCGATCGTCCGATCGGGAAAGGCCGGCCTCATCCTTGAGGATCGTCCGTGATGGCGGGAACCGTCGGCGGCGTTCGATTCCTCCGCCCCGTCGAGGCCGGGATGCGCCATCCTCGGCGACGCATCGACGGATCGTCCGACGGCGGGCGGAGTATGGACCAGGTCGCCGGATCGGTCAACCCCGATCCGTCGCCGATCGTCCTTTCCATCGATCATCGACCGGGGATGGGCCTGATCTTGAGGGATTTTCGGGTGGTCGGGAAGGTGCGGGCGGCCTGGCCGGCCCGGGCTCGGCGGTTGAGTCGTGTTCACGACGCCCGGATTCGTTACAATCGGGCGATCGCCAGTCCATTTCGCGGAGTTCGTCCACAGATGCGGATCATCGCCGGCCAGCGACGGGGCCACAAGTTCGACGGTCCGCGCGACAAGACCACCCGGCCGACCAGCGACATGGTCCGGGAGTCGCTGTTCAACATCCTCGGCGAGGCCGTCGAGGATCTCCTGGTCATCGATCTCTTCGGCGGGACCGGGGCCCTCGGCCTGGAGGCCCTGAGCCGAGGGGCCGGGCGGGCGATCTTCGTCGAGAAGAACCGGGATAACGCCGCGCTGATCCGTCGGAACATCGCGACGCTCCGATACGAGGACCGGACCCAGGTGGTCATGGCCGACGCCTACCGCTGGGCGAAGTCGTTCGTGCCGATCGATCGCGAGCCGATCGTCGTCTTCATCGACCCGCCTTACGCCGACTTCGAGGATCATCCCGAGCGCCTGAGCCGCTTGCTCCAGGGGCTGGCCGAGAAGCTGCCCGAGGGGTCGACGATCGTGGCCGAGTCGAGCCGGAAGCTCGACTCGGACCTGCTCCCCGACCTCGAAGCCTGGGACATCCGGCGTTACGGCGGGACGCAGATCGCGATCCGGACCGTGGGAGAGGCCAACGCGCCCGGTCCGGAGGATCTGCCCGGGGAGGTCTCCAGCGATGTCGTCGAATGAGGCCCGGCGGACCTTCGCGGTCGAGGTCGTCTCCCGGCTGAGGGACGCGGGCTTCCGGTCGCTCTGGGCCGGCGGGTGTGTCCGCGACCTGATCCTGGGACTCGAGCCGACGGATTACGATGTGGCGACCGACGCGACGCCCGAGCAGGTCATGGGGCTGTTCCGGAGGACGATCCCGGTCGGGGTGAGCTTCGGCGTGGTCCGGGTCCTCGGCCCGGGGGATGCCGGCGAGGTCGAGGTGGCGACCTTCCGGAGCGACGGGGCCTATGTCGACGGCCGACATCCCGAGTCGGTCAGCTTCGGCGACCCCCGGCTCGACGCCGAGCGGCGAGACTTCACGATCAACGGGATGTTCCTCGACCCCCTGAGCGGCGAGATCCTGGACTACGTCGGCGGTCGAGCCGACCTCGATGCCGGGATCATCCGGGCCATCGGCGAACCCGAGGCCCGGTTCGCCGAGGACAAGCTCCGGCTCCTCCGGGCCGTCCGGTTCGCCGCGAGGTTCGGGATGGAGATCGAGCCCCGGACCCGGGCGGCGATCCGGGCGATGGCCGACGAGGTCCGGGTGGTTTCCGCCGAGAGGATCGCCCAGGAACTCCGCCGGATGCTCGTCCATCCGGCCCGATCGGGGGCCATGAACCTGGCGATGGACCTCGGGCTGATCGCCGCCGTCCTTCCGCCCTTGGTCCGGACCAAGGGCCTGTTCCAGGGGAAGCCGGTCCAGCCGCAAGGCGACCTCTGGGGTCACCTGATGCTGGTCCTCGACCTCCTGCCCGCCGGGCCGAGTTTCCCGCTGGCCTTCGCCGCCCTCCTGCATGACGTCGGGAAGCCGGACACGAAGGGGCTCCGGAACGGCCGGACGACGTTCCACAACCACGAACAGGTCGGGCGAGCGATCGCCGACCGGCTCTGCCGGGACCTCAAGCTCGCCAACGCCGAGCGCGAGCGCGTGACCTGGCTCGTCGAGTTCCATCAGTATCTTGGCGAGGCGACGAGGCTCCGCGAGTCGAAGCTCAAGCGCATCCTCGCCGAGCCGGGGATCGAGGAGTTGCTGGCCCTCCACCGGGCCGACGCCCTCGCCTCGACCGGAGACGCCGGCCACGTCGATTATTGCGAGGCTTACCTCCGCGAGCAGCCCGCCGGGCCGATCAACCCCCCCCCGCTCCTGAACGGGCACGACCTGGCCCGGCACGGCCTCAAGGCCGGGCCGCAGACCAAGGTCCATCTCGATATGGTCCGCGAGGCCCAGCTCGACCGGCTCGTCCACAGCAAGAAGGAGGCGCTGGACTGGCTCGATCGCCAGCTCGCCGCGAAGGATCCCGCGACGCCTCAGGCCGACCAGCGCTGAACGCCGTCGGCGTGCGTGATCTCGATGCTGGGACGTTCGTCGCCCGCGACCAGGCGGAACCTCAACGGCAGGACCTGGCTGGAGAGGAATTCGGGCCGATCGAGGGTCGAGGTTCCGACCAGGACAAGGACCCCGTCGACGAGCCGGTAGAGTTCGAGGCCCCACGGATAGCGATCGACGAGGAGCAACTCGCGCGTCCCAACCTTGGCGTAAAATTCGAACTTCTCGCGAGATCGATCATTCCGGCTGACGACTTCGACCGCGAAATCCGGGCCGCCCATCCAGTGCGTGCCGAGGTTTCGCGACTTGGTCCCCTTGAGAAAGACGACAACGTCGGGACCTCGATAATTGTGCTCCCACTGCTCCTCGAGATCGCTGACGTTGACACCAGGTCGGACGAGGCCCAATCCAGGTCCCTGGATCGCGCAAATGAATGCGTAGGTGAGGAGACCCACGACATCCTGATGCTCGTCGTTTGGAAGAGGGGACACGATGTAAACTCCGTCCCAAACCTCGTCGAACCGATCAGCGCCCGAGTCGATCCGTTTCTCGATCAATTCTCCCTGCTCGAACGGGTCGAGGACGATCATCTCCATGATCTGGCTCCTTCAATTGAACGACAGGATCACTCCTTCGCATCCGGCGGGATGATGCTCGGCAGTTCGAGCCGGCTGGCCGCCCCGCCCTTGAGCATCTGGTGCTTGGCCTGGGTGGTCTGCGACAGGCCGTGGATCTTGATGAACCCCTGCGCGGCGGAGGAGTCGTACTGGTCGCCCTCCTCGTAGGTGGCCAGCTCGTGGCGGTAGAGGCTGTGCTCGCTCTTCCGGCCGACGATCATGGCGTGGCCCTTGAACAGCTTGATCCGGGCGACGCCCGAGACGTATTGCTGGTTCGAGACCACGAAGGCCATCAGGTCCTGGTGCAGGGCGCTGAACCAGAGCCCGTTGTAGATCAGGTCGGAGTATTGCTGGCTGACGTGCGTCTTGAAGCGGAGGGATTCCTTGGAGAGGGTGAGGAACTCGATCTCGCGATGGGCCTCGTGGAGCACGATCGCGGCGGGGGCCTCATAAATCTCGCGCGACTTGATGCCGACGAGCCGGTTCTCGATGTGGTCGACCCGGCCGACGCCGTGGCGGCCGGCGATCTTGTTCAGCTCCTCGATCAGCTCGGCGCCGTCGAGCTTCCGGCCGTTCAGGGCGATCGGACGGCCCCGGTCGAATTCGATCTCAACCTCCTCGGGCTCGTCGGGGGCGTTCCGGGGGTCGACGGTCCACTGGAAGGTCTCGGGCGGGGGCTCGACCCAGGGATCTTCGAGGATGCCGGCCTCGATCGAGCGGCCCCAGAGGTTCTGGTCGGTGCTGAAGATGCTCTTCTTGGTCGCCTCGACCTCGATCCCGTGGTCGGCGGCGTACTGGAGCTCCTGCGTCCGGGTCCACTTCCACTCGCGGACGGGGGCGATGATCTTGAGGTGCGGGGCGAGCGTCTGGAACGTGACGTCGAACCGGACCTGGTCATTCCCCTTGCCGGTGCAGCCGTGGGCCACGGCCACCGCGCCGTGCTCCTTGGCCACGCGGCACATGAGCTGGGCGATCAAGGGGCGGCCGAGGGCCGTCGCGAGCGGGTATTTCCCCTCGTAGAGGGCCCCGGCCATCAGCGAGGGGAAGGCGAAGAAGTCGACGAACAGGTTGCGGACGTCCTCGGCGATCGCCTCGACGGCGCCGGTCCGCAGGGCCTTGTCGCGGATCGCGTGGATGTCCTGGCCCTGGCCGAGGTCGCAGGTGTAGGCGATCACGTCCAGGTCGTAGGTCTCGTTGATCCACTTGACGGCGACCGACGTGTCGAGCCCGCCGCTGTAAGCCAGAACCACCTTGTCTCGTGCCATTCGTGAGATTCCTTGAGGAGCTATCGGCTATCAGCGGTCAGCTATCAGCGGTCAGCTATCAGCGGTCAGCCAGAAAAGAGGAGCGACCGATTTGCGACGGCTGCTAATAATATCGCTTGATAGGACGCATCGTTAGCATAGTTTGTCAAAAAAGCTGACCGCTGACCGCTGACCGCTGACCGCTGACCGCTGACCGCTGACCGCTGACCGCTGACCGCTGACCGCTGACCGCTGACCGCTGACCGCTGACCG
>JAJYDH010000208.1 GCA_021777685.1 Planctomycetota bacterium
GGTCGTGGTCCGCCGACGGCCGTGGACGATCGGCCTGTCGGCCGTGTCGGGGATCACGCCGTTCGCCGCGCTGAACGCCTGGCTGTTCCACGCGGTCCCGGACCTGGAGGCGGGCGTGCC
Organism: Planctomycetota bacterium; assembly: GCA_021777685.1. Classification (GTDB taxonomy): domain Bacteria; phylum Planctomycetota; class Planctomycetia; order Isosphaerales; family Isosphaeraceae; genus Tundrisphaera. The sequence continues at coordinate 121 of JAJYDH010000208.1, forward strand.
GATCTGCCTCTGGATGGTCGAGGCGCCGTTCGCGACGGCACCGCTGACGATCGCCCTGGGGGCGTTGATGTTCGGCCAGAAGGTGACGATCGGCAAGGTGCTCTCCTCGCTCCTGAGGGCGTCGTTCACGCTGGTCCTGGTGCATGGATTCCTCCGGATCGTGCTGTTCTTCTGGATACCGACCCGGCTGGCGTTCGCCAACGAGGTCATCCTGCTGGAACGCGGCCGATGGTGGAAGATCTTCCGGAGGGGCGCCGACCTGGCCAGCCGCCGCGAGGGCGAGCTGTTCCTGATGGGCGTCCTCCAGATCGTCCTGACTTACGTGTTCGCGCTGGTGTTCTTCGTCGGCTCCAGCCTGATCGGCGAGACCATGCTGGCGGAGGATCTGACCTGGGACGCGCCGGCGGGAGCGGCCTTCTCGGGCTGGCGGTTTCAGCTTCCGATCTGGCTGGTCGTGGCGTTCTTCGCCGTCGCGCGGTTCCTGACGTACATCGACCAGCGGATCAGGCTGGAGGGGTGGGAGGTCGAGCTTCGGCTCCGGGCGGTCGGCGAGGCGATGGAGGAGGCCCGCCGATGGTGATCGCGGCGGCCGTCTGCCTCATCACACTCGCGGCCATCGGCCAGGAATCCGAGGCCGGCCCCGACCCGTCGCGCGCGGTCGGTTCGGCCCTGAGCAAGGGGTCGTTCCCCTGGTATGACGCCGAGAAGGACGAGGCGAGGCCGATCGCGGTCCGGGTCGAAGCCGAGGCGGTGCCGGCCTCCTCGCCGGGCGGCAGATCGGGCGGGTCGAGCTGGCTGGCTTTCCTCGGCGACGCGATCGCCCGGCTTGGTTTCGTCGCGGCCCTGGCGGCCCTGATCGCGCTGCTGGTCTGGTTCTGGCGGCTGTACGAGCCGAAGGATTCGGACGATGGGGACCGGAGGAACGACCGGCGGGGCGAGCCTTCCCGGGTCGAGTCGCTCCCGCCGGGTCTCGGCGGAGGGTTCGACCTGTCGGACCCCTGGGCCGAGGCGATCCGCCGGAGGGACCGGGGCGACCTGGCCGGCTCGATCGTCTGCCTGTTCGCCCACCAGTTGCTCACCCTGTCGAGATTGGGCCTGGTCCGGCTCGCGCCGGGGCGGACGGGCCGGCAACTGGTCGGCGCGGTGGCCGATCCCGAGTTCCGCCGACTCGTCCGGCCGACGCTCCGCCTCTTCGAGGCGGTCTATTACGGGCACCGGACCCCCTCCGCCGACGAGTTCGCCGCAATCTGGGCCGAGGCCGAGGCGTTCGAGCGGCGCGTCGCCGAGGGGGTGGTCGCGTGAGCCTCCGAGCATCGTCTGGTCACCACTCCCCGCTTCCAAGAGGGGCTGACGAGCCGACACGTTCGGCCTTCCGCCCTTTGGAGTGCGGGAGCTTGCTCCCGCTTTCGGGCCCCGGAGCTTGCTCCGGTCGCCACCGGCCAGGCCCGCGGAGCAAGCTCCGCTCGAAAAAGCGGGAGCAAGCTCCCGCACTCCAAGGCGCCGGGACGCTCCACGGACCTCGCCGGGAAAATTGGCGGGTCGTCAGTCCACGAGGGGAGAGGAGGTCGGATGCTCGCTTTGCTCGCCGGAATCTTTCCTCTACCTTTCGCCTGTCGGCCGTTCTGCTCGCGGTCGCCCTGACGGCGGTCGGCTGCGGCCCCCGGGACGTCGAGACGACCTATGGCCGGACCCGAGGGGCGAGCGTCAACGGCACCGGGGCCCTGGCCGAGCTGCTCCGCGAGCGAGGCCACGAGGTCCGCTCGGCCGTCCGGATGACCGACACCCTCGCCGATTGGGCCAACGTCCTGATCCGGTTCGCGCCCCACCCCGGCCCGCCGGGCAGGGAGGAAGGCCGTTGGCTGTTCGACTGGCTCCGGGCCATGCCCGGCCGGAAGGTCGTCTACATCCCGCGCGACTTCGACGCCCAGTCCGAATTCTGGGACGCGGTCCTCGCCGCGCAGCCCAAGGACGCCAGGCCCGAGGTGGTGGAGCAGCTGAAGAAAAAGCGCGACCGGACCAGACTCTGGGTCGGCGACCTCCCCCCCCGACCGAAGGAGGTCGCGAAGGCGGCCGACTGGTTCTCGACGCAGCCGAAGCCGGCGGCGCCGTCGACCTGCAAGGCGCTGGAGGGGCCGTGGGCCGAGGGCGTCGACGCCGGGGCCGCGGCGGTCTCGAAGCATGAGGCCTTCCAGGTCGAGGAGGACGAGCCGGTCCTGCTCGCCGGCGACGGCTCGCCGCTGGCGATCTCCTGGACCCTGGACAATGGGAGCCGGGCGCTGGCGATCGCCAACGCCTCGTTCCTGGTCAACGCCTCGCTCCTGAACCGGGCCCGTCGCCCCTTGACGATGCGGGTGGCCGAATGGATCGGCGACGACGCGGGGAATGTCGCGTTCGTCGAGGGCTCTCATCCGCTCGCCGAGGCGGGCGAGAGGGCATCATCCCCGTTCCACCTCTTCACTGTCGAGCCGTTCGGCTGGGTCGCGGCGCACCTGCTGGCCTTCATGCTCCTGATGGCGCTGGCGAAGGCGGTGCAGCTCGGCCGTCCCCGTCCCGAGCCCCCTTCGGGCGTCGAGAAGCCCTCGGCCCACCCCGAGGCGCTGGGCGTCCTGCTCGCCAGGACCGGCCGGGCCGACGCCGCGCTCGCGCTGCTCGAATCGTATAAGCGGTGGCGCCACCCCTCCCACGCCGCGGGCCGGACGGCCCCGGCTCCCCCAACCTCCCGTTGAGCCCCCGCCCATGCCCGAGACCGACGAGATCGAGTTCCTCGACGACCCGCCCCCCTCCTCGCCCGACGATCTCGGTGGGTTCGCCTTATCGCCCGGCGACGCCCCCCCTCCGCCCGTCGTCCCGGCCGACGGCCCGGTCGCCTCGTGGGCCGCGCGGGTCCTGGCCGAGGTGAACAAGGTCTACGTCGGCCAGGACGGGCTGGTCCGGGGGGTGCTGGCGGCGCTCCTGGCCGACGGACACGTCCTGATCGAGAGCGTCCCCGGCCTGGGCAAGACCCTGCTGGTCCGCGCCCTCGGGCGGGTCCTGGGCTGCGAGTTCAACCGGATCCAGTTCACGCCCGACCTGATGCCGTCGGACGTCACCGGCTCGCCCGTCTACGACGAGCGGGTCCATGACTTTCGGTTCCGGCCAGGCCCGGTCTTCACCCAGCTCCTCCTGGCCGACGAGATCAACCGGGCGCCGGCCAAGACCCACTCGGCCCTGCTGGAGATCATGCAGGAATACCGGGTGACGGTCGACGGGACCTCGCACCCGATCCCCCGGCCGTTCCTGGTCCTGGCCACGCAGAACCCGATCGAGTCCGAGGGGACGTACAACCTCCCCGAGGCCCAGCTCGACCGATTCCTGTTCAAGCTCGTCGCCGGCTACCCGGGCGCGGCCGAGGAGGCCAACATCCTCCGCCTCCACACGCTCGGCTCCAGCCCCGACAAGCTCCTGGCCGACGATCTCGTGACCGTGACCAACCCCGAAGAGGTCCTCGAAGTCCAGGCCCGTTGCGGCGCGGTCCTGGTCGACGACCGGGTCCTCAACTACATCGCGGCCCTGGTCCGCCGGACCCGGGAGTGGCCGACGTTCTCGCTCGGCGCGTCCCCTCGGGCGGGCGTGGCGATCCTCCGGGGGGCGCGGGCGGTCGCCGCGCTGGAGGGGCGCGACTTCGCCGTGCCGGACGACGTCCAGGAGGTCGCCCCCTGGGCCCTGCGCCATCGGGTGATGCTGACCCCCGAGGCCGAGGTCGAGGGCCAGGGGGCCGACGACCTGCTCGCCGAGCTGATCCGGTCCGTCGAGGTCCCCCGCTCATGATCTGGCCGGCCCGAGGACTGGCCGTCGCCGCCCTGGTCCCGGCCCTCCTGTCGCTGGGCCTGTTCCTCGACGAGGGGCTACGCCCCGCGCTCCTGGCGGTCGACGCCGCCGTGACCCTGGTGGCGCTGGCCGACCTGGCGAGCCTGGTCGGCTCGGGGCGGTTCCGGGTCGAGCGGAAGGCCGGGTCGGTCTGCTCGCTGGGCGAGCCGTTCCAGGTCGAGCTGACCGTCGAGAACCTCGGCCGGGCCGGCCGGGTCCTCCGGCTCCGCGACGACGTCCCCGAGACGATGGAGGCCGAGCCGGCCGACTTCACCGCGCGCATCCCCCGGCGAGGGCGGGCCTACCTCAACTACACGGTCACGCCCAAACGACGGGGGAGCTACGAGTTCCAGAGGCTCGACGCCCTGGTCTCCAGCCGGCTGGGCCTCTGGCAGAGGGCGGTGACATGGCCGGCCTCGACCCGGGTGAAGGTCTACCCCGACATCCGCCAGATCGGCCGGTACACCCTGCTCGCCCGCCGCGACAGGCTGAGCGCGATGGGCGTCCGGCGCTCGCGGCGGCTCGGGACCGACAACGAGTTCGAGCGGCTCCGCGACTACGCCGAGGGGGACGAGCCCCGGCACCTCGACTGGAAGGCCACCGCCCGCCGGCGGAAGCTGACCGTCCGGGCCCACCAGGCGAACCAGAGCCAGCGGATCATGTTCCTGATCGACTGCGGCCGGATGATGGCCGGCGACACCGGCGGCGGGCTCTCGCCGCTCGATCACGCCTTCAACGCGATGCTGATGCTGGCCCACATCGCCTTGCTCCGAGGGGACCAGGTGGGCCTGCTCGCCTACTCCGACCGGATCAGGGCCTACGTCCCGCCCGGCGGCGGCGCCACGAGGATCAACCGGCTGGTCCACGCGGTCCACGACGTCTTTCCCGAGCTGGTCGAGCCCCGGCACGACCGGGCGTTCGTCGAGCTGGAGCGGCGGTGCCGGAAGCGGTCGCTGGTCGTCCTCATGACCAACGTCTTCGACGACGTCAACGCCCGGCAGATCGGCGACCACCTGGGAAACGTCGCCGGCCGGCACCTACCGCTCGGCGTCTTCCTCCGCGATCATGACCTCTTCGCCCTGGCCGACGACGCCCCCGACCGAGGGCCGGGCCTCTACGCGGGGGCCGTGGCCGCCTCGATGCTCACCTGGCGCGAGCGGGTCCTGGCCGGGCTCCGGATCAAGGGGGCGTTGACCCTGGACGTCTTCCCGGCCGACCTGACCGCGCCACTCATCAACCAGTACCTCCAGATCAAGGCCCGCCACCTCCTCTGATCGACCCGAGGGCCCGACCGATGGCGACGATGCCCCCCGACGACGACAACCCGTTCGCCCCGCCTCGGACGGTCATCGGCGACCGGGCGGCCCGGGTCGATTTCGAGGCCGACGACGAGGCCGAGCTGATCCGCCGCCATCACCTGTCTCACGAATCGTCGATCAAGTCGCTCGGGCTGATCCTCTACCTGATCGGCCTGGTGGGCATCCTGTTCGCGGCCTTCGGGGTCCTGGCCGCGCTCGGGATCGTCAAGGGGAACGCGCCCCCGCCGGGCACGTCCGAGGAGATGATGCGGATCATCATGTGGGCCGGCGCCGCCTTCTGGGCGGTCGTGTCCAGCCTCGGGTTCGCCCTGGGGTTCGGGATGAGGAGGCTCCAGGTCTGGGCCCGCTGGACCCTGATGGTCCTCTCGGTGCTCGCCCTCCTCTATTTCCTCGTCGTCGGCCTGGTCGTCCTGGCCCTCCTCGCCGGCAACAATCCGGCCCCCGTGCTGATCGCCCTGCTCTTCGCGATCGCGGTCCAGGCCGCCGTGTTCTACTTGCTCGTCGCCCCGAGATCGGGCATGGTCTTCTCGGCCGAGTACCGCCTGGTGATCGCCAGGACGCCCCAGATCGTCTGCCGGACCAGCCTGGTCGTCAAGCTCGCCGTCGGCCTGCTGGCCGGCCTCGTCCTCCTGGGATTGATCGGCATGATCGGCTCGGCGTTCCGATGATGGGCGACGCCGAGCCGGAGCCCCGGCGAAGGGTGATTTCCATGCCCGACGAGCCCCCCCGAGATCCGACCCGGGCCGACCCCGAGGCGTTCCGGCTCGCCCACGTCCGCCGCGAGTCGGGCGTGAGATCGCTCGGCGTGCTCTGCCATCTGGTGGGGTTCTTCTGCCTCCTGGGGACGCTCGAATTCGCCCTGTTGGCGAGGGGGATACTCGCGCCACCTCCGGAGTTGGAGGCTTACGCGAGCCCCGGTCTCATCCGGCTTGGTTCCTGGTCGGTGAGCTTCGCCTTCCTGCTCCTGGCGATCGGCCAGGTCGCGCTCGGGTATGGCCTCACGCACCTGCAAGCCTGGGCCCGCTGGACCGTGATCGTCCTGACGCTGATCAGCCTGGCATCGCACTCCGTCATGAGCCTCGTCGCCTGCGTGGCGTATCCGGCCTGGGGGTTGGTGAGCCTCGCGGTCGGCGGCGCGGTCCACGGGGTCATCCTCCGGCCGCTCGTCGCCCGGGGTGCTGGAGTCGTGTTCTCCCGCGAGTACGGGGAGGTCATCCGGGAGACTCCTCAGATCCGGGGCCGGATGAGTCTCCTGCTCAAGGTGTCGATCGGCCTGATCCTCGCCGGGTTCCTCGGCATCCTTCTCTTCGTCCTCGCCGTCTACGAGGGCCTCATCGACCTGTAGCGCGCCCGCGCGGAATTCGGCCCGGATCAAGCCCTTGACATGGGTTGACCGACCGGCGAACCTGAGACGCCCCTTCTCCCGAACCGACGAGACCCGTAGGTCCAGGATTGCTCCGGATCGAGGATCATTCCCATGTCGTTCTCTCCCTCCGACCGCGATAACCCCTTCGAGGCGCCCCGGGCCAGCATCGGCGGGCACGTTTATGACGGAGACATCGGCGACAACGGCGAGGCTGAGGTAACGCGTCGGACTTATCTGAACCACGAAGCATCCGTCAAGGCCCTCGGCTCCTTGCAATACCTCGGCGCCGCGTTCTGCCTGGTGCTCACGGTCGTGTGCTTCCTCGCCGCTGCCGGCGTCTTTGAAATGGGTAATACCCGGCCGGCCATGTCCCCCGACCAGACGCGGGTCTTCTTCGCGATCATCGGCGGAGCCTTTCTGGTAGGCTTCCTGCTGTACGCGGGATTCGGCTACGGATTGAGGAACCTCCAGGTCTGGGCGAGGTGGGTCATGATCGTCCTGACCTCGCTTTCGCTGCTCCTGACGGTCGCCCAGTTGGTCCTCCTCGGGGCGACGAATCCCGCGCTGGCTGGCGGTGCGCTCGCCAGATCCGCGATCCCCTCCCTGATCACCGGGTATTTCCTGTACCTCGCGGCCTCGGCCAAGGGGGCGGTCGTCTTCTCGCGGGAGTACAAGGAGGTCATCAGGAAGACGCCCCATATCAAGTACAGGACGAGCATCATCGTCAAGGTCCTGGTCGGCTTCCTGATCTTCGTGATCCTCCTGGGCCTGCTCGCTTTCATCTTCAGCCCTCGGCGTTGAGTCGGCGAACGGTATCGTCGACGGACCGCCTGCCTCCCCCGGGATTCCCGCCATGATCCGCCTGGGCATCGTCGATTTCGACACCAGCCACGCCGTCGAGTTCACCAAGCGTCTGAACCACGTCGGGATCGGCGAAGATCAGTGGGTCGACGGTGCGAAGGTGGTCGCCGGCGTGCCCGGCCGGTCGGAGATTGCCCCCGAGTCGATCCCCAAGAACCTGGCGACCCTCAAAGGGTACGGGATCGAGATCCTCGACGACCCGGCCGACCTGTTCGGCAAGGTCGACGCCGTGCTCGTCGAGTCGGTCGACGGCAGCGTCCACCTGGATCGGGCGATGCCGTTCCTGGAAAAAGGGATGCCGACCTACGTTGACAAGCCGTTCGCCTGCTCGCTGGCCGACGCGAAGGCCCTGGCGAAGGTGGCGATGGAGAAGCACATCCCCCTGATGTCCAGCTCCAGCCTCCGATACGCCCCCGAGGTCGTCGCCGCCTCGGGCGGCCAGGGGGCGGCGGGCGCGATCCTGGGCGTCTCGACCTACGGCCCCGCGCCGACCCACCCGCGCAACCCCGGGCTGTTCCACTACGGGATTCACCCGGTCGAGATGCTGTTCACCCTGATGGGCCAGGGGTGCTCGCGAGTGACCTGCCTGAGCGAGCCGGGGGCCGAGGTCGTCACCGGCGTCTGGTCGGGGGGGCGGGTCGCGTCGGTCCGGGGCATCCGGTCGGGCAAGCAGGATTACGGCTTCACGGTCTTCGGCCAGAAGGGTGTCGTGACCCAGGGGGTGAGCACCCAGTTCATCTACCGGGAGCTGCTCAAGAAGATCGTCGGGATGTTCGAGACCCGGCAGGTGCCGATCGACCTCCGCGAGACCCTGGAGATCGTCGCCTTCATCGAGGCCGCCCGCCGGAGCGCCGAGGCCGGCGGGGCGCCCGTCGAGATCAAGGTCTGATCGGGCCGGCCTGAAGATCGGGGACGGCGAGCTTTTCGAGGAAATCGACGACGCTCGGGTCATCCCACCTCGCGGCCCCGACCTGGGCGGCGGCGACCCGGCCGTCGGGGGCGATCAGGAAGGTCGCGGGGATGCCGTCGGTCAGGAATGCGGGGGGAAGCGACGTCGCGCGGAGGATGGTCATCTTCCAGGGCTTCCCTTCGACGAACCGGCGGAGCGTCGCGGCCGACTCGTCGACCGAGACGCAGACCACGGCGAACCCCTTGGCCTTCAGCCGGGGATTCTCGGCCAGGGCGGCGATCGAGGGCATCTCCTGGAGGCACGGGCCGCACCAGGTCGCCCAGAGGTTGAGCAGGATCGGCCGTCCGCGGAATTTGGCGAACTCGACGGGCTTGCCGTCGACGTCGAGCAAGTTCCAGGCGAAATCGGCCCGGATCGGCGGGATGGGCGGCTCCAGGCTTGGCGCCGAGCCGGAGCCCGGGCGCGGGCCCGCCGTCGCCAGGAAGATCCCCCAGGCGACGGTGGCCGCCAGGCCGATCGCCAGCCAGATCCTCGTCGGATTCTCGTTAGTTCCCATCGACGGACCTCGTGCCTGATTCTGGTCGACGCGCGAAAGGCAGCTTCCGCGAGCCCGCCGTTAGCGTGGAGGTCTCTTCGTGAAGAAGAGATCCGTCTGGAATTCGGCGGGAGGGGCGTCGACGCGGGCCCAATCGAGCGTCACCTTCAGGCCCCGCTTGCGGATCGGTTCGTACGCCGCGAAGCCGTGATCGACCATGAGTTGGAAGAGCTGGGCCGCGCCGGAGCCGGTCTGCCGCAACCACTCGTCCGTCACCTCGACGACGAACGAGATGTTCTCCAGGTCGAGCAATTGGCCGAAGCCGCGCAGGACGTGATGCTCGAATCCCTCGGTGTCGACCTTCGCCAGGATTCGCCCGGAGGTCTTCAGGTCGCCCAGGATCGCGTCGGCTCGGTGGACCGGCACTGTCAGCTCGGACTTCCGCTCCCCTTCGAGTTTGCGGAACGTGCAGAAATCCTCGCCCCTCCCCTCGGGCCGCGAGAGCAAGAGCGTCCCTTCCTCGTCCGAGAGCCCGCAGTTGAAGAGCGAGCAGTTCCTGATGCCGTTGAGCGTCAGCAGGGCGCCGACGATCCGGTAGGAATCGAGGTTGGGCTCGACGGCGAAGACCTTCCCCTGGGGCCCGACGACCCTCGACGCGCACAGTGTGAACACCCCTTTATGCGCCCCGACGTCGATGAACGTGTCTCCCGGCCCGAGCTGATCCTTGATGATGAGCCGGTTCAAGTCGGGAGTGTAGCTCCCGTAATAGTAGTGTTGCCGCCCGAGCCCGTCGTCGAGGTCGCAGAGGGCATACGCGTCGATCGTCCGGTCGAACATCAGCCGCCAGGGACGGACCGTCCCGTTCGCGCCGGACGAGGGGGACGGGCCGCCGACGAAGGCCCCGTAGATGGGGGCCTTGCCGAAGGGGATGCTGCGGAGGATCGGCCTCACAAGGCCGCCGACATAATCTCGCCAGGCCATTCTGACACTCCTGACATCGTCGGGCCGGGCTAGGACCCGAGTGAGGGCTATGGAATTCAGTCGTCGCCCCGCGTCGCCGCGACGGGGGCGAGCAGGTTCTCGACGGGTGCGAAGTCGTCGGTCAGGACGATCCCCCTCGACCGGACCTCCAGGGCGTCCATGTCCTTCTTCGGGTAGGGCCTGGGCTCGACCAGCCGGTCGTTGGCGAAGAACCGAGGGTCGTTCTCCCGGCCGCCGAGGGTGTCGAGGTCCAGCTCGCTCGCCTAGGCGACGACGAC
>JAJYDH010000209.1 GCA_021777685.1 Planctomycetota bacterium
CATCACCTTGACGTAGCCGTCGCGCAGCTCCTCGCGGCTGACCTTCAGGGGGATGACATTGGTGCCGAATTCGGGCTGGTCGGCGGGGTCGAGCCGCCCCTCGGCGGCGAGCCGGGCGTGGAGCGGCGTCTTGGCGATCGCGTAGAGCATCCCCGACATCGAGTGCGCGATCCGGGCCTCGCGGACGAACTCGATCTGGGCGTCGAAGATCGTCTCGTCATCGTTGTCGAACCCCATGATCATCCCGCACCAGACCTCGATTCCGGCGTCCTGAATGCGGTGGACCTTCTCCAGCATGGTCCCGCCCGACCGGACGTTCTGGAACTTCTTGGTCTCGCGGAGCGACGCCTCGTTCGGGCTCTCGATCCCGATGAAGGTGGCGATGATGTTCGCGTCGAGCATCATCCGCATCAGCTCGGGGTCGTCGGCCAGGTCGATCGACGCCTCGGTGAAGAACGTGATCGGATAGCCCCGCTCGACCTGCCAGGCCGTGACCTCCTTGAGCACCTGTTTGATCGCCTTCTTGTTGCCGATCAGGTTGTCGTCGACGATGAAGACGATCCGCATCTTCTGGGCCCAGAGCGCGTCCAGTTCCCTGATGACCTGCTCCGTGGTCTTCAGCCGGGGGCGACGCCCGAATGTAACGATGATGTCGCAGAACTCGCACTGGAACGGGCAGCCTCGCGAGAACTGGAGGCTCCCGAAGGCGTAATGGTGCATCTTGAGCAGGTCGAACCGGGGCGTCGGCACCTGGCTCATGTCCGACTTCTCGGCCTGCTCGTAGCGGTACTGGTGGAGCTTGAACTTCCACTCGGCCAGGAACCTGGGCCAGGTCTCCTCGGCCTCGCCGATGAAGATCACGTCGGCCAGACCCTCGAAGTAATCCTCCTGGACCGTGACCAGCGGGCCGCCGACGACGGTGAACACCCCCCGGCGCTTCAGCTCGGCCAGGATCTCCTTCATCCGGAACCGCTGGACGCTCATCCCGGTCACGCCGACGATGTCGGCCCTGGCGCAGCGCTCGTAATTGATCGCCTCGACGTTCTCGTCCATCAGGGTGATGGTGTGCTCGGCGGGCGTGAGCGCCGCCAGGAGCGGCAGGCAGGCGACCGGCAGATTGGCCCGCTTTCCCATGAAGGGGAGGGCATGTTCCATCCCCCAGTAGGAGACCTCGAACCTCGGGTTGATCAGCACGATGTCGGCCATGCCCGGACCTTCTCCCTTGGCTGGAGGGACGCCATTCGGATTTGCCGCAGACCCCGGCCGGCGGCGGGTCCATCATACGACCGATCGAGGCGGAAAGCCATGAGCACCACCCCGTTGCCGTGCGAATCCCGTCCGGCGGCCGGGCCCTCGCGTCGCCTCCGGCCGGGGGGTGGCCCCTCGATTTCCGACGACGATTCTGGTAAGATTACTATCCATCAGGACACCATTGGCCATGTGATCCGGGGATGACAGACGCCGATGTCGAGCACGATGGAGAGCACCGAGACCGCCCCGTCCGATGAGGTCGTCCCCCCGTTCGAGCCCCATCCGTGGCTGAGGGGGGGGCATGTCCAGACGATCGTCGCGAGGTTCTGGCCCTGGCCGAGGCACCGGCTCCCCTCGACTTACGCCGAGGTCGACCTGGGGGACGGCGATCGGACGAGCGTCCTGGAGTCGATCCCCGAGGGCTGGTCGCCGGGCGACCCGGCGGCCATCCTGGTCCACGGGCTAGGGGGAGACGCCCGGTCGCCGTATGTCGTCCGGGTCGGCAAGCGGCTGGTCGAGCAAGGTGTCCGGGTGATCCGGATGAACCTGAGGGGGGCGGGGCCAGGATTCGGCATGGCCCGGTCGTTCTACCATAGCGGTAAGACGGAGGATGTCCGGGCCGTCGCCGCCTGGGTCGCAAAGCGGGTCCCAGGCTCGCCGATCGCGCTGGTGGGCTTCTCGCTCGGCGCTAACCTCGTCCTGAAGCTGGCGGCCGAGGCGGCCGACCGGCCGCTGGACGGATTTGATTGCGTGATCGCCGCCAATCCGCCGCTCGACCTGGGTGCGTGCTGCCGGATGATCCAGGGGCGGAAGAACCGGATCTACGACCGGAACTTCGTCCGGAACCTCCGGCGAGAAGTCGCCAAACTCCACGCGACCTTCCCCGACCTTGAGCCGGTGGACCTCTCGCGGGCCCGGAGCCTGATCCATTTCGACGAGCTTTACACCGCCCCGCGTAACGGGTTCCGCGACGCCGCCGAATATTACGCGCTGAGCAGCGCCGGCCCGCTGCTCCACCGGATCGAGGTGCCCGGGCTCGTGATCCACGCCGAGGACGATCCATTCATCCCCGTCGAGCCGTTCCTCTCGATCGCATTTCCCTCGCAATTGGCACTGGAATTGATCCCGTATGGAGGACATCTCGGCTACTTGAGCCGCAAGTCCTGGCGAGGTAATCGACGCTGGCTGGATTCTCGGATCTGCTACTGGCTCGGCTCGCGCTGGGGCGGCAGGTCGCGCGAGCAGGACTCGCCCGCGAGATGAAGCACCGACCCGGCCGTTAGAGACCCAAGGAGGCCGTAATCCCATGTCCGACAACGGTTTCAATAAATTCCGCGCGGCCATCCAGGTGCTCCAGCGGGGTCGCGACTCTCTCGTCGAATCGCTCGCCGAGGAAGTCCTGACCGCGGAAGATGACCTGCTCGAAGGCGGCTTCCTCTTCAACGAGTTCCTCGAAGCCCAGGGGACCAGGCTCCATTTCCTCAGCCTGCTGGTCTCCCAGCTCGAACAGTCGGCCGAGGCGCTCGATGAGGCCGCCGCCGAGCAGGCCCCTCCGCCCCCGGCCAAGTCCTCCCGGAAGCGCAAGCCCCGCGCCAAGAAACTGGCGCAACAGGCTTCGACCGAGGGGAAAGCCGACGACGCATGACCCCGTCGGTGATCGACCGGGCTCCAGAATGGCCCGCCCCATTCGCACGGGCTTGTCAAGGCCGCACGGGCCGAATGACGGCGGATCACACTCCTCTGGCGCCCGGAGAGAGGGGCCGGTCGGGCGGCCGGGCCGAGGAGGCTGCCTCGCCGCGTGAGCCGTCCCGGGGCCGCGAGCCGGTCCCCTTTTTCCTCGCCTGTCCGCTATTCGAACGTTGCCCGCCGCAATCGCCAGATATGGCACGGGATTCGCAGTAATACTTCCCGTCACGCATCAAAACCCGACAGATTGGCGACTGGCGAGGGCCCGGGGGGGAAATCCCTTCGGCGGACTCAATACGCCTTTCGACCTCAACCGAGCCCGAGCGAGGCAAGAGGTCATCTTGCGCGAAATCGACATGGCAATACTTCGGGAGCGGGCCGCCGTCCGTGCCCGGGCGGAACACCTTCGCGAGTCGTCGGCGGATCGCGACGACCCGGAGACCGAGGCCGCGAGTTGGTTCCGTGGCCTCTCCGTCGAGCAGCGCGCCCGGCTCGAATCGGACGCCGCCCGCCTCGGATCGGCTGCGGACGACCTGGGCACCATCGCCTATCGCGATGAATGCGTCTCGGACGGCGACCTTTCGTCCGATTCCGTCGATGTGCTCCGGGAATTCGCGAAACTCAAAGAGGCCGATCCAACATGGTTCGCCGACTGGCGACGATTCGAGGCGTCGCTCGAAGGCCCGGATTTCCCGGCCGAGTGAGGGGCCGATCAGCCTTCGGCCAGGGCGGGCCTGGGCGGCCGATTCAGGTGCGACGGAGGCACGGGGATCGGGCCGGGGACGGCGAGCGCTGCCGGGCGGAACTTCCAGATCAGCAGCAGGATCAGTCCGGCATTGATCGCGCAGGGGACCAGGAAGACCGGGCCGAACCGACCGGGAAACATCCCGACCACCTCGCCCGCCAGCAGGCACCCCATCAGCGAGCCAAGTCCGCTCGTCACGACGGTATTGATCGACTGGGCGCTGGCCCTCCGGTCGCCGGGAGCCCGGCCGTCGACGAACAACTGCCCGCCCACCGAGGCACAGGCCACGCCGACCCCATGCAGGGGAATGCCCGCCGTCGCCAGCCAGAGCGGCGGGTCGAACGCCAGGCAGCCGAACCGGACCGCGTAGGCCGCGACTCCCAGCCCGATCGTGAACCGGTAGCCGTGCCGGCGGATCAGCCAGGGCAGGGCCGCCAGCATCGCGATCTCGGGCCACTGGCCGAGCGACATCGCCGTCGAGACCCACGCCCGATCCATCCCGATCGACCGCAAGTAGTTGGGCATCACCTGGTAGACGAACGGCGTGGTCAGGTTGACCCCGAACGCGATGGCCAAGTAGATGGACATCGAGGGCGACCGGACGAATTCGATCAGCTCGCGGAAGCCCGAAGCGGGCCGACCCTCCAGCTTGACCGGCGGGGTGTTCGGAAGCGTCCGGCAGTAGAGGGCGGTTATCCCCGAGAGTACCACGGCGATCCCGAACGCCTCGAACGCCCCCCGGCCGGCCTTCGAGCCCGACCAGGCCATCGCGGCCGAGACCATCCAGCCCACCGCCATCCAGCCGACCGTCCCCCAGAGTCGGACCTTGCCGAAGTCGCGAGCCGGCCGGGCCAGGTTGCGGAACGCCAGCGAATTGCTCAGCGAGTAGCTCGGCGCCATGATCAGCCAGTAGACCAGGAACAGGCCGAACAGCCAGCCGACGTGCGCCGAGACCCCCCACGCCATCAAGGCCAGCAGGCCAGTCCCCGCCGCGAAGCTCCACGACAGGAATTTCTGCGTCGGCATCAGCCGGTCGACGAGTTGACCCGCCCCCATCGGCATCGCGAACGACGCCATCGCCATCGTGGCGAAGATCCACCCCCGACCCCGCTCGGAGATCCCCAGATCCACCAGGTGAATCGACAGAAGGGGCCAGAACGCCCCCTGGACCGAGTAGACCAGCACCATCATCCCCGACAACCGCGCCTTCACCCCCGATTCCGCGTCCATCCGCCCCCCTTCGACGTCCCATCGTTCTCCCGGTCGAATTGTAGGACAACCGGCCTCGCGGCCGTACCCCAATCGCGCGGAATCCACTCCGGGTCGGATCATCGTCGAGGCACTCTTGCGGCTTGAGATCGACTATCGCCCCGGACTTGACGCGGCTATCATCGACCCAGACGGACCACGAAGCGTTTCGGCGAGACACGGAGCCCCCACCGATGACGAACCCGCCCCCCGTCCGTCGCCCTCGACGCTGGTGGAAGGCCCTGGCGATCGCCTGCGTCGTGGTCCTCGGGTCGCTCGCGGCGCTCCCGTGGCTCCTTTCGACCGGGCCGGGCCGTTCCCGGGTACTGGCGGGGCTCAACCGGGCGGTCGCCCCGGGCCGACTCTCGTTCGACGGGCTCCGCCTCTCCTGGTTCGGGCCGACCCGGCTCTCGGGCATCACCCTGTACGACCCGAAGGGGGAGCCCGTCGCGAAGGTCCCCTCGGCGAGCTTCAATCGGACGCTCGGCCAGTTCATCCTCGGAAGCCGGGGGACCGCCGAACTGACCCTCGAAGGCGCGGCATTGGAGGTCGAACGATCGGCCGACGGGTCGATCAACCTTGCCCGGGCGCTCCAGACGCTCATCGCCAGCCCCGACCCGCTCCGCGACCTGACGATCCGGATCGTGGATGGCTCGCTCCGCTATCGCGATCCGTTCCTCGCCGAGCCCTCGACCGCCGAGGCGGTCGACCTGACCCTCCGCATCCCCACCGCGCCAAACCCGGTGACATGGTCGCTCAAGCTCGGCCACGGAGACGCCGGGCTGGAGGTCCAGGGGGATTTCGACCGCTGGCTCTCGAAGGGCGGGGCGCCGAAGATGCCCGAATTGCAGGTCGGCGTCGTGGGCAAACGCTGGCCGTTCGTGGCGAGGACCGCCGGGCTCGACGCCTCGGGCAAGCTCGACGGCTCGCTCGACTTCGCCCGGAAGCGAGGCCGCTGGGTGCTCTCGGGCGACGCCCGCCTGCTCGGCCTGACCGCCCGGGGCAAGGCCCTGCTCGGAGACACCCTGGCCTTCGACCGCCTCGAAGCCGGCTGGGACCTGGCCGAGGAGGAGTCGGGATGGTCGATCCGCCGGCTCTCGGCGAGAGGGCCGATCGGCGACCTCAAGGCCGAGGGGCAGATCCCCGGCGTCGCCGGCCTGTCCCGACAGCGGATCGACGGGCGAATCGACCTCGCCGAGATCGCCCGCCAGCTCCCCCACGCCCTCCGGCTCCGCGACGGCCTGAAGGTCGAGAAGGGCTCGGCCCGCCTGACCGTCGACGTCGAGACCGTGTCCGATAAGGCGACCTATCACGTCGAGGCGAGGGTCGAGGACCTCGCCGCCCGGGACCGCGACCGGGCCCTGACCCTCCGCGACCCGGCGACCTTCACCGCCCACGTCATCCGCGACGGCGAATCATCGAGCCTCGACCGGTTCGAGGTCAAGTCCTCGTTCCTCGACGCCTCGGCCCGGGGCCGGCTGGTCGACGGCGTGGACCTGGAGGCGACCTTCGACCTCGAAAGGCTCCGGGCGCAGCTCGGCGACTGGGTCGACCTCGGCGGGCTGGAGCTGGCCGGCCGGGGGTCGATCTCGGGCAAGTACCGGCTCCTACCGCCGGGCAGCCCCATCCGAGGGCCGAGCGACCCCTGGCTCACCGACAGGCGACGCCTGGCCGTCCCCGAGGTCGGCCCGCCGGGAAGCCCCCTGAACCGGCAGGAGGCCCGCGCGGCGTTCCTGGCGGGCGAGCCCGACCCGCCGACAAGCCCCACCCCTCGCTACGAGCACTCCCTCAAGGCCAACTTCCGCGACCTCCACGTCGGCAAGCTCGCCGGCTGGCCCCTGCCCGAGGCCGGCGAGTCGCTGGAGTTGAACCTGGACGGCCCGGCCGACTCCTCGGGCTGGCCCCAGGGCTGGGACCGTCTCGACACCTGGATCGGCCTTACCGACCCCAGGGCCCGGGTCCAGCTCCGGTCGGGAGGCCGCGAGGTCGCCGTGGTCGCCTACCTCTCGGGCTTCCCGGTCCCGTCGTCCTCGAAGCTCGACCGCGACGTCTTCCTCAAGGGCGAGTGGGAGCCCAGCGGCCGGGCCCTGACGATCGGCCTGGTCCGCGTCGAGGTCGGCTCGAAAGGGCAGGGGGGGAAGCTCCCGCCGCCCGACGCCCACCTGGAACTCTCGGCCAGGGGCCGGATCGACCTGACGACCGGCGAGATGGTCCTGGAGGCCGTCCCGGGGGCGTCGACGGCCGCGATCCGGCCGGGCTCCGCCGGAGTCCGCGCCTCGGGGATCGGCCATCGGCTCTCCGACCTCCGGCTCGAAGGGGGGCTGACCGCCGACGCGACGGCCCTCGACGCCCGGCTCGCGAGCCTGTCCGGCCGGCCGCCGCTGGGCCTCGCCGGCCGATGGTCGATGATCGCCGACGCCCGGGGCGACTCCGACGGGGTCCAGGTCGCCGGCAAGCTCGGCCTCGACGAGCCGCCGGGCGCGAACGCGAAGCCAACCCGGCCGACCTCGCTGGCGCTCCGCGCCTACTATTCGACCTCGGCCGACCGCCTGGACCTGTTCGAGCTGACCGGCTCGACCGCCTACGGGACGCTCGACGCCTCGGGGCGCCTGGAGGCGGCGACCGGCGAGCGACGGGTGGACCTCAAGGGGACGCTCGCCCCCGACTTCGCGGCCATCAACGCGGTGCTCGTCGAGAAGATCGAGCCGGGGGCGAAGGTCGAGGGCCGCCCCCGGGCTTTCCGGGCCTCGGGCACGCTCGGCGGCGAGGGGTCCGACGGCTGGAAGGGGCTCGACGCCGAGGTCGGTTTCGACCTCACCGGCGCCGACATCTACGGGATGAAGTTCGGCCCGTCCCCGGTCGTGCTCCGGGCGAACAAGGGGAGGCTCGCGTTCGACCCGATCGGCACGACGCTCAACAACGGGCACATCCGGCTCGAACCCGAGGTCGACCTCGACGCCCCCGGCGGCCCGATCCTCCGGCTGGCCAAGAATTCGACCATCCGCGAGGCGGAGATCAACGACGAGGTCTCGAGGCGCGTCCTGGCCTACGTCGCGCCGGTGCTCGACCAGGCGACCCGGGCCAGCGGGCTGGTCAGCGTCGACCTCGACCACGCCGAGTTCCCGCTCGGCCCCGGCCGGGGCCGCCAGGTCAAGGTGGAGGGGGCCGTCGTGTTCGAGGACGTCGAGTTCGCGCCCGGGCCGCTCGCCAACGAGATCCTCGGCGTCGTCGGCCGCCAGGACCTCACGCTCAAGCTCGACCGCCCCGTGACCCTGACCATCGCCGACGGCCGGGTCAACCAGCGAGGGATGGCCATCCCGATCGGCGACCTGACCCGCGTCGAGCTGGCCGGGTGGGTCGACTTCGACCGGAACCTCGCCCTGACCGCGTCGTTGCCCGTCACGCCCGCGATGCTCGGCAACAACCCGCTCCTGTCCGACATCGCCGCCGGGGTCCGCGTCAGCCTGCCGATCGGCGGGACGCTCGACCGTCCGCAGCTCGACAAGGATGCCTTCAAGGCCAACCTCCAGGATCTCGGCAAGACCCTGCTCACCCGAGGGGCGACCCGGGGGGCGATGGAACTCCTGATGCGCCTGGCCCAGCCGAGAGACCCCAACGCGCCGCCCCCGCCGCCCCGGCTCACCCCCCAGGAGCGGAGGATGCAGCGGCTGGAGAAGAAGGCCATCCGCCGGGGCGAGATCCCCCCTCCGCCCGAAGGACAGCCCCGATGAGCCGGGATCGCCGGGATTCTCCGCGAAAAAGGTTCAACAAATGTGACCGGCTATTCAGTTCAACACAAATTAATTTCGATCTTTGGATTCGACGGGAGGCCGGACGTGATCTAGGGTAAATCCGTGGCGGTGGATGACGATGAGGATCGCCGCGCCGAACGCGGCGGACGGCGTCGGACCGACCCTGGAGGCCCCTCGACATGACCTCGTGCGCCCGGTGCTCGACGCTCCCCGAGCCGCCCAGCTCGGCCGGCACCCTCTATCTCGCGCCGCCGCTGGCCCACACGCAGTCGAACCTCCGGCGGATCTTGAGGGAGAGGGACATCCCCTTCGCCGAGCCCGGCGCGCGGATCGTCTCGATCGCGTTCAGGCCGGGACGGCTGGAGGAGATCCTGGAGGCGATCGCCGAGGGGCTGGGGGACGCCGAACGGCGCGACACCCGCTCGCTGATCCTGGGCGAGGGCTCCGAGCCCAGCCTGGTCGACCTGATGAACACGCAGCCGCTCTCGATGCTGGTGGCACAGGTCCAGGAGCGCTGGCTGACGGAGATGATCCGCGATCGCCGCCTCTTCACCCACTTCCAGCCGATCGTCCAGGCCGAGGACACTCGCGAGGTCCACGGCTACGAGTGCCTGCTCCGAGGCCGGCTCGCCGACGGCTCGCTCATGGCCCCGACCCTGATGTACGACGCCGCCAGGAACGCCGATCTCCTGTTCCAGCTCGACCGGGCCGCCCGGCTGACCGCGATCCGCGAGGCGGTCGCCCACCGGGTCCGCGAGAAGCTGTTCATCAACTTCAATCCCAGCTCGGTCTACGACCCGGCCTTCTGCCTCAAGAGCACGATCTCCGCCATCGACGAGGCGGGGATCGAGCCGTCGCGGGTCGTCTTCGAGGTCGTCGAGAGCGATCAGGTCGACGTCGACCTCCTGGGGATCATCAGTTCCTATCGCCGGGCCGGGTTCCAGGTGGCCCTCGACGACCTGGGCGCCGGCTACGGGTCGCTCAACCTCCTCAGCAGCCTCCAGCCCGACGTGGTCAAGCTCGACATGCGGCTGGTCCGCGACGTGGACAGCGACCGCTACAAGGCCGGGATCACCTCCAAGCTCCTGGAGATGGCCCAGAAGCTGGGCATCGCCACCATCGCCGAGGGGATCGAGTCCGAGGCCGAGCTCGACTGGTTCCGGAATCACGGCGCCGATTACGTCCAGGGCTTCCACATCGCCCGCCCGTCCTGCCCCCCGCCCCGGCCCTTCGCCCATGCCCCGGGCGCCGTCCCGCCCCCGCCCAAATGCCAGATCGGGCCCGTCCGGGCCGCACGATCGGCGATCCGACCGGGCGAGCCCGACCTCGTCTGATTCGCAGGGCCGCCGATGCTGTCCGATCCGGACGGGATGACCGATGGCCGATGGTCGATGGCCGATCGAGGATCTTCGCCAGGCATCGACCATCGAGCATCGAGAATCTAGCATCGGCCACCGATCATCGCTGATCGATGATCGCCCATCCCCCATCGAATCCGGACAACACC
>JAJYDH010000210.1 GCA_021777685.1 Planctomycetota bacterium
TTGACTTCGATCCGAACCGCGGGGGAACATCGACCCGACGCCGGGGGCGGCGCCGATCCGGGTGGAGAGCCCGCCCGACCAGCCGAATCTTAAGCCAATCCTCACCCCGATGCCAGGGACCGGGCCTGTCGATCTGATAGTATTCCAGGATCAATTTGAGATCGCGGAGGAGCGGACCCCGCCGATCGTGGCCCTCTCGGGGGGGCTTTCGGTATGCGGCTCTTTGGAGTGCGGGAGCTTGCTCCCGCTTTCGGGCCCCGGAGCTTGCTCCGGGCGCGACCGACGCCGCCCGACCGGCCCGCGGAGCAAGCTCCGCCCGGCAAAGCGGGAGCAAGCTCCCGCACTCCAAAGGGCGAGGACACTCGCCGGGCGAGCGAGACGTTCGGTCGGCCGCTCGCGGGAGAGGGGCCGAGCGGCGTGGAATCGGCCCGGGCATGAGCCTGCCCGCCCGACCATTCCCGGAGCCCTCGACCATGAATCGTCCCGACGACCGCCGGCCGGACGGCTCGCCACCCTCCCCCGCGACCGACGCGATCGAGGCCCGGCGGACGGCCCGGCGGTTCGACCCCGACCGGCCCCTCTCCGACGACCTGCTCGGTCGCCTGATCGGGCTGGCGACGCTCGCCCCCTCGCCCTCGAACCTCCAGCCCTGGCGGTTCGTGGTCGTCCGCGACCTGCGGAACCGCCGGAGGCTCCGGGGCTGCGCCTTCGGGGACCCGAGGATCACCGAGGCCCCCGTCGTCCTGATCGTCCTGGCCTATCTGAATGCCGACCGGACCGACTTGCACCCGGTCGTCGACCGGATGCTCGACCTCGGCGCGATCTCATCCGAGGGCGCCGCGAGGCTCCGGGCGACGGCGGCTCGGGAGTGGGAACGGGGCGGCGACCGGGCCCTCCGGGCGACCCGGCCGTCGATGGTCGCGGCGGCCCTGCTGATGGTCGCCGCCGAGTCGCTGGGGGTCGCCTCCGCCTGGCTCGAAGGCTTCGACGAGGCCGGCGTCCGCGAGGGGTTCGGCATCCCCGACGACCACGCCGTCTGCGGCCTGCTCGCCCTGGGCTTCGCCGCCGACGTCGCCCCGTTCCCCGGCCGGTTCGGGCTCGACCACGCGTGCTTCGAGGAGCATTTCGGCCGGCCGTGGGACGGGGACGCCTCTCCCCCGCTGGATCGGCCCGGCCCGGGGGATTAAGATGGTCATCGGACCGATCGCCCCCGAATCCCCGAGCGAATCTCATGTCATCGGCCCGACGTAACTGGCTGGTCGCGATCCCGGTCGTCGCCCTGACCTTCGGCGCCTGGGCCTTGGGGCGGTCGATGATGCCCGTCAACCCGGCGGCCGTCCCGGAGGGACGCAAGGGGGCCTGGGAGCGGCAGCACGAGGCGTTCGTCGAGGCCGCCAGCAGGGGCAACGTCGACCTCCTCTTCGTCGGCGACTCGATCACGGCGCACTGGGCGAACACGGCCCCGGCGATCTGGTCGCGATATTACGCCCCCCGGAAGGCGGCGAACTTCGGGATCGGCGGCGACCGGACCCAGCACGTCCTCTGGCGGCTCGATCATGGCGAACTCGAAGGGATCGCCCCGAGGGTGGTCGTGCTCCTGATCGGCACCAACAACCTGGGCGACAGCTCGGATGACGAGGTCGTCGATGGGATCGAGACGGTCGTCGACCGGCTCCGCGACGGGCTCCCGACCTCGAAGATCCTCCTGCTCGGCCTCTTCCCCAGGGGGATCGGCCACAGGCCCGACCAGGACTCGGCCGCCCCCAACCCCCGGGTGCCCGCGATCAACGCGAGGCTCGCCCGGCTCGTCGACGGCAAGGCCCTCCGGTTCCTCGACATCGGCCCCGCGCTCCTCGACGGCTCCGGCCGGATCTCCGCGGCCGTCGAGCCCGAATTCCTCCACCTCAGCCCGAAGGGCTACCAGATCTGGGCCGACGCCATGGAGCCGACCCTCTGGGCGATGATGGCGGGGAGGTGACGGATCTCAGATCGAAAATTTCGGATTTGAAATATCGGATTTGAGATCCCTCACCCGCGCCGGACCTTGTACCCGATCGCCTTGAGGGCGGCCTCGGCGGCGGCGAGGTGGTCGCCTTGCAGCTCGATCGCCCCGTCCTTGACGGTCCCGCCGGTCCCGCATCGGGCCTTGAGCTTCGCGGCGAGGGCTTCGAGGTCGTTCCCCTCGGGGTCGAGCCCGCCGACGGCGGTGACGACCTTCCCTTTGGGCCGTTTTTCCAGCTTGAGGCGGGCGGTCTGGGTCTCGGGCGCGAGCCGGACCGGCTCGACGACCGGCGGCGGGCAGGCGCATTCCGATTCGAGCTTGCCGCACCGGTCGCAGGTCGGCGGCCGGTCCCAGGGCGTCCCGGCGAACAGGCGTCCCACGGTCTCAGACTCCGGTGTTGGCCGTGTACCGGGGATAGATGGCCACGCCAAGCTTGGCCCGCTTGGCGTAGAGGAACTTGAGGTGGTGGTCCAGGTGGTTCGTCGCCTTGACCAGGACCTCGGCGAGGGTCTGGCGGCCGGCCTCGGAGTGGACCCCCGCGCGGGCGAAGGTCGCCTCGTCCTGGGCTTTCAAGATCCGGACCATCCACCGGCGATGGGCGGCGAAGAGGGCGGCGGCCTCGTCGACGGGCATGGCGTCGGAGTCGAGCCGGGCGATCCAGGCGTTCTCGTCGAAGGCCAGGAGCGAGGGGGAGTCCTCGGCGATGATCCGCTTCATCCGGTCGGCCAGGACGAGGTCGGAGTCGAGCAGGTGGGCGACGACCTCGGCGATGCTCCAGGTGCCGGGGATGGGATGCTCGCGGGCCTGCTCGGGCGTGAGGTTCGAGACCGCCTGGACCAGCAGGGGGCCGCCGTCGGCGAAGCGATCGAGCACGGGGTTGTTGCCGGGGGCCTGGCTCATAGCTGATAGTCTCCGATGGGCCGGGGGTCGCCGTCCTTGCGCCAGATGGCCAGGCGGGTGGCGGGGAATTCCAGGAACCAGATCTGCTCCTCGACGCCCAGCTCCTCGGCGAAGCGGTGGGCGACCAGGTGGTTGACGACCTCCAGCGAGGCGGCGAGGAAGTCGGTGGACGGGTCGGCCTGCTGGCCGACGTTGTGGAAGATGAACCGGATGACCAGGACCCGCTCGTCGACCGGCCCGCCGGCCGAGAGGTAGCGGCCGTCCATCTCGTAGATCGAGTAGCCGCCCGAGGCCCGGCAGAGCGTCTTGACCCAGGCGGCCTCGTCGAACGAAGGGTCCCGCCGCCGCCGGTCGGCGATCGACCGCATGATGAACGGGACCGCCCGGATCGCGTCCTCGTTGAAGAGGTCTTCCAGGACCTCCTGGACCTTGCCGAAGTAACCCAGCTTCTTGGGCAGGATCACCTCGTACATCCGGGCCGCTTTCGGCCCCTCCAGACGATAGCCGGCCATGAATGCCCTCGGGGATCGTTGCTCGTCCGGCGGCTCCCCCGATTGGAGGGCGGGTAGCAGTCAGCGGGTAGCGGGTAGCGGGTAGCGGGTAGCGGGTAGCGGGTCGTCAGAAGGGAAGCAGCGGAGGGATGGGGCCGCCGGGCATGTCCCGTCGTCCTCATCCCTTCTTGACTACCTGCTACCCGCTGACTGCTACCCGCTACCCGCTGACTGCTACCTGCTACCCGCTGCAAGCTCAGGACGCGGGCGACTCGCGGCGGCTGGAGGCCGGCTTGGCGGGCGACTTCCTGGCCGCGTCGGCGGCCTTGGCGGCGTTGTCGGCTAGGAGCCGCTTGAACTCGTCCTGGAGCTGGGCGAGTTCGCCGCGAAGGTCGGCGTTCTTGGCCTGGGCCTTGGCGATCTCGTCCTTCTTCTTGGCCAGGTCTTCCTCGCCCTTGGCCTTCTCGGCCTCGCGGATGGCCAGGTTCTTCTTCGAGGTCTCGGCGGCGGCCGTGATGTCGGCGACCTGGGCCTTGATCCGGGTCAGATCCTCGACCGTGGACGACTGCCGGCGCTCGGCGGCGGCGATCCGGCCGAGGATCTCGCGGAGTTCCAGGTCGGTCGTGTCCTGGAGGGCCCGGGCCTGCTCGGTCAGGGTCTGGGCGCCCGAGGTTGCCTTGGCCACGTCGTCGGCGAGCTTGTCCAGCGTCTTCTGCTGGGCGGCGATCTTCTCTTCGTAGTTGACGTTCAACTGCGTGACCGCCGACATCATGATCAGCCAGGGGATCATGACGATCAGGATCAGGACGGTCAACACTTTTCCCGCGGTCGACATCGGACCTCTCCCTCGGCTGGGCTTCGGGCGACCGGACTGGGACGCGGCGGCGCCTCTCTACTCCCCAATATATCCGATCTTCTCGGGGCAAGGCCAGACCCCGAGCCGGCATCGGGGCCCCCGCGCGGCGCAATCGTTGCGGAGATCGCAACCGGCAGCCCGGAGTCCCGGGACGAGCCCCCATCCCGACCCCCGGCGCGGACCCTCCCCGCCCGGCCCTCGCGAGGGGGCCGTTTCGGGGGTCAGATCGGGCGGAGATCGGTCAGCGAGGCCGGCCCGCCGAGATCGGCAGGCCGGACCCGGCGCCGAACGGGGGAAACTGGGTCGACATGGAGGACAGGTCGGGCATCGGGAAGCCCTGCTCGGCGAACCAGGCGTCCATCTCCTCGTCCGACGCCCGGTCGGCGTCGATCCGCTGCAAAATGGAACCCATCATCGCCTGAGCCCGGGCGGTGACATCCACCTCGGTCCGGGCCTTCTCGGCCTCCCGCAACTCGCGAAGTTCCTTGAGGCAGCGGAAGTAGGCGCGTTCGGCGGCGGCCTCGTACTTGCGGGCGAGGGTCGCTTCCTTGGACGGGTCGAACATCGCCCGGCGGCCGGCCTCGGCCCGGAGCCGCGCCGCCTCCTCGGCGGAGACGCCCGCCGGGGCGACGAACTCGGCCTCGGCCCGGCGGACCCTCTCGGACAGGGTCGCGGTCTGCTGGTCGGCGGCCCGATCCATCCGGACGGCGTTGAGGGCGGCCCGACGGGCGAGGTCGCGGCCGACCTCGCCGGAGGCGTCCAGCTCCCGGGCGTAGGCTTCGGCCTTGCGGTCGACCTCGGCCGCGTCCTTCTCGGGCAGGACGACCCCCGCGCCGGTCAGGCCGTGCTTGAGGGCGTTCCGGCGCGATTGTTCCTTGCCCTCGGGCGTCTTCGGGCCCGTCGAGAGCTGGGCGTTCCGGCGATTCGCGGCGATCCGGGCTTCGGAGGAGGGCATGGGTGCGGGCCTTTCGAGGTTCGTCGTGAGGGGAGGACGGTTCCCGGCTCCGTCCCTTACATTCACGACTTCGAAGGCGCCGTTATCAGTGTTTTTCCCGAAGGGCGACGGATTGTCGAACGGGCCGACGAGCGGAGCAGTCTGGGTCGTGGCCCAATACCGTGGAATGAGTCATAAAACATGAATTTGCTCTGACTTCTGGCCGCCTCTCCCCTTGCGGGCTGACGGCCCGACGCTTCTTCTCGGAGAGGTCCGGGATTCGTCCCGGGCCCTTGGAGTGCGGGAGCTTGCTCCCGCTTTGGTTCGCGGAGCTTGCTCCGTGGGCCGGGCCGGTGGCGCCCGGAGCAAGCTCCGGGGCCCGAAAGCGGGAGCAAGCTCCCGCACTCCAAAAAGCCTCGGATCGAAAGTGTCGGGGCGTCAACCCGCGAGAGGAGTGGGGGCCTGAGAGGCCGATCTCGACGTCGTTTGCGACTCATTCCCGCGGTCAGGCGTGTGGCGGATCAAGGGCCATCGGGGTCGTGAGCCCGCCTTGCCTCTTCGAGGGTCTCGTAGACGTACATCTGGCCGATCTCGTTGATCCCGAACCAGGCTGTGACGTTCGAGGGAGATTCCCCGCGCCACGGTTCCAGCTCGACCTTGCGCCCGACCACGAAGTGGCTGAAGCCGATCCGGACGAGCCTTGCCCCCTCGAAGACTCCCCCACCTTGCCCGGAGCTGCAATGGATGACGACGACCTTCCCGGTGAAATCGGGCTGGTCGACTCCCCGACGGTAGAACGCGGCTGGCCATTTCACGGTCGTCCCTCCGCCGAGGATGGAGTCATCGGGCCGCCGACCATCGACCATGACTCTACCAGAAACCGCCGCCCCGGCGTGAGGCCGGGAGATCCATCGGCGGGCCCGCCCCCTACGGCAGCGGCGACCCGTTCGCCAGGACCGAGGGGAACACCTTGCTCACGCCGTCGAAGAACAGGACGGACGTCGCGGCCAGGAAGAGGATCGTGGCGACGTGGGCCGCGACCTTCCCCGCGAGCCCGCCGCGCCTCGCCAGGCGCTCTAGTCGCCCCGAGGCCAGCACGGCCGGCGCCTGGAGCAGGAAGAAGGCCAGTTGGTAGCCCGTGAACCCCGAAAGGGCGATCCCGAACATCAGCTCGTGATGCAACCCGCTGGCGAGGAAGACGAGCACCACCGAGCGGGCCGGAGCATGCCGTCCGCCCGACGGGCGGAAGACGTTCCGATCATACCAGTCGTGCATCCGGCCGTTGTACCGACACCAGAACTCGGCGACGGTCCTCGACAGGAAGGCGTTCCGGACGATCGGCCTCGTGTCGAACCCGGCCAGCCGTTCGAGCCCATAGAGCACCCGCGAGATCGCCTCGATCGTCGGGACGAAGATCAGCAGCCTCGCGAGATGGTCGAGCGCGGGGGACGACCGGACGGCCTCCGTTCCCGAGAGCGTCCTCATGAGGACCACCCCCGCCGCGACGACGGCCGTCCCTCCGAGAATCCGCAGGACGTGCGGCCACGGGGGATCGGGACGCGCCAGCCGGCGCCTGTGGTCGGGATCGACGACGGCCAGGACCGGGAAGGGGATCAGGAACCGGCAGTATTCGCGGACGACGATGCCATCCCACGCGCGGCCATGATGCCGGAGGAAGTCGACCATCTTGAACGCGATGTCGGTCGAGACGAACGCCGATATCGCCCGGAACACCACCAGGTCGGAGGGGATCAGCAGCGGGCACGCCAGGGCCCCGGCCGCGAGGCACCAGGCCGCCAATCTCAAGAGCCGGCCCCGGGACCAGCACCCCGCGAGCGGGACGGCCAGGGCGCATCCGTAGGCGAGGGCGAGTGCCGGGAGGAGCCAGCCCGAACGTCCCATCGGCCGCGCTCGACTCCCCTCGGTGGCACATGGTCCTGGCGCCCGCGTCGGCCGCCGGTCGACCCGGGAAGAACGGAAGGCTCGCGGCCGGATCTCAGGCCCCGGCGATGCCCCGGCAGGTGGCCAGGACCTCGGCGACGATCGCGTCGGGATCGTCGGAGTCGGGCCAGAGGAGGGGGACGGTCGCGAGGCCGGGCCTCCGGCTCAACCCGTGGTCGCCGGGCAGGATCACGGCGAGGGTCGGCGCGAGCGCGGCGGCCTCGGCGGCTTGCAATCTCGCCCTGGCTTCGCGAAAGTCCCTCATGGATTCGTCCCGGTCGGGGTGAAGTCCCGGCCTGAGCAGGGCCCGGGGATGGGTCGCCATCAGATTGAGCCGGGGGAAGTAGTCGGCCACGATCCAGGGCACTCGGAGGTTCTCCGCCTCCCAGGAGCCGGCCCGGAGCGCGTCGAAGTCCCGGATCGAGGCGTGGAAGCGGTCGGAATAGGGGTCGTCGTCCCGGTCCGCCGATCGGCCCGGGGGATCGGCGGCGACCCCGAAGCCGGGCAGCTCGTCCACCAGCCGATGGAACACCGCCGATTTCCGATCGCCCTCCGGGCCGTGGATGGCCAGGAGCCGGGGCGTCCGGTCGAGGTTCGCCAGGAGTCCGGCGATCGTCCGCCTCGTCATCGTGTCCACGACGTCCGGGGCGATCTCGGCGAGCGGCCCGAGGACGAACCGGCGGAGGGCCAGCCTCGGGTGGGGGAGCTTCAGGTCCGGCTCGTCGAGGAACTTCGTGCCGAAGATCAGGATGTCCAGGTCGAGCGTCCGCTCGCCCCAGCGGACGACGCGGACCCGGCCGGCCCGGGCCTCGATGGTTTGCAGGCTCTCGAGGAGTTGATGGGGGCCGAGGGTCGTATCCAGGCGGGCGGCGGCGTTCAGGAACGGGCCCTGGCCGGGCGGGCCGCCGACGGGCTGCGTCTCGCGGTAAGAGCTGACGGCGCGGAGGGTCACGCCGTCGACCTGGGCGAGGTCGGCGAGCGCGGAGTCGAGGATCGCCCGGCGGTCGCCGAGGTTGCTGCCCAGGCCGATCCAGGCGGGGGTGGTCATCGCTGGTTCTCGGGGTCTGCCGCCCGCCGATTCGCCGGGTCCCACGCCACGCCGTCCACTGATATGTGTAACGACCAGGTTCAGCGGACCGGCCCGCATGAGCGACCATCAACTTTACCAGGAAACGCCGCGGTTGGGGTCCGGTCCGCTGCAACGTCCGGTCAGGACCCTTGGCGGTCCCGGTCCTCGACCGCATCCGCGACCAGCCGACCCGCTCGGTCCCACCGCCGGTATCGGACGCCGCGGGGGGTGTATTCGTAGCGGCTCGCCGGCGTGCCGTCGGCGTACCAGGACTCGTGAACACCGACCACCTTACCCCTCCGGTGCTCCGCGCGGTGCATCAACTGCCCGTCGCGATGCCAGAGTTCCGACACGCCATGCCGCCGCCCGGCCCGCCACCCGCACCGGGCGGCGAGTCGGCCGTCGGCGTAGTGGCAGGTCGCCTCGCCGTCCCGGCATCGCGGCGTGGGGACCCACACGCCCAGCTCGTGGGGGTCCCACGACCACAGGGTGAAGTGTGTGCCGTGCTCCAGCGCGTGCTCGATGTACGGCCCGCGGAGGATGACCGGTCTTTCGACCTCGGCCGAGCAGACTCCAAGCTCGGTGATCGCGTCGAGGGCGGGCTCGCGCTCCCGGACCAGGGCGGCGGCCTCCTCGTGGTCGCGGGCGCAAACGAGGTAGTTCGTGTCCGGCCCGTCGCCGCCGTCCACGTCGTTGCCCGAACTGGTCACCTCGAATAGCTTCAAGCCACGCGATCCCCGGCCGCCTAACGACCAAGCTCAGCGGGCCGGCATCGCCGAGAAAACCGTCAGTCGAAGGAGAGTGCGTCGCGGCGGTGCGGGGTCCGCTGCACTGCGAGGTCAGGCCCGACGCGACGCCGGCGGGCTATCCACGGACGATGATGCCGGAAGGCCCGAGTTCGAGAAACGAATGTGAGTCGAATTCACGGAGGATATCCGGGATGAGGGGGACCATCAACGCTTCCAGGTCCCTGTTGCTGATGTTCCCGGTCGAGATCAGCAGGAGCTTCGCCGGGCGGCCGTGGAGGAGGTGTCTGTCCACGAAGTCGGCGTCCTTGGAGACGACCGCCCGCTGCTCCGAGTCGGCCGCGTCGTTGACTTGCGCATCGGTCGTCCGATTCCCGGCGACGAGATCGAGCGTGTGGAGGGCGTCACACCCGGCGGCCGTCAGCCAGGCGGCCACACGCCGTGGCAACTGAGCGTCGACGAGGAAATTCATGGAGCCGCCGGCTGGAGACGGCGGGTCCGGGCGAGCCGGGCGGCGTACGCCAGGACCGCTAGCAGATCGTCTCGCTCCAGGTCCTCGTAGTCGGCGAGAATCTCTTCGCCGGACATGCCCGAACTGAGCAGTTCGAGCAGCGTCTCGACGGGGTAGCGGAGGCCGCGGACGCAAGGCTTACCGTGGCAGACCGCCGGATCGATCGTGATGCGGGAGAGGAGAGTGTCCATGCCAGTAGTCTACCAGAACGGAATGTCGTCCGTCCCTGCGGCCTAACAGCCAAGCTCAGCGGACCCGCACCGCCGAGTGAGGCTTGATTATAATAGAGCCGCTGCGGCGGTGCGGGGTCCGCTGAAGCGCGAGGTTAGGCCCAACGGCAGCCCTGCCCGAAGGAAACGCCGAAGATGCTCTCCGCATCGCTGACAACGGCCGGGGCGAGAATATCCAGATCGCCCCCCGCGATCCGAGGGAACAGAAACTTTCCTAGCTCGAACTCCAGCCAGAAATGGGCGCTCCCGATGCCCGGGACGCGGATGACCGCACCATCGTGCGGATTCTGGAAGACTCCAGACTCCGCGACTTCGTCGCAGAGGTCACCGAACGAAGGCCCGCCCGGTTGGGTGCCGAAGGAGTGGTCGGGGTCCGAAGTGTAACGCAGCTTTGATGAACTGCGACAAACCATCCCGAGATGG
>JAJYDH010000211.1 GCA_021777685.1 Planctomycetota bacterium
CGTCGGCCAAGGGGTCGGCTTCGGCGTCGAAGACGAAGGCGAGCGGAAGTTCAGCGAAGAAGAAGTCGGTCGGTACCTCGAAGGGGGGCGGCGAAGGGGGCGGTTCCGGCGGCGGGAGCGGCGGAGGGTCGGGAGGATCTGGTGGCGCGGGCGGCGGTGGTGGCGGTGGCGGTGGCGGCGGCGGCGGCGGCGGCGGCGGGATGGGCGGTGGCGGCGGGATGGGCGGTGGCGGATCGGGCGGCGGAGGGGGCTCCGGGGGCATCACCGGCGGCGGGGGCTCCCAGGCCCCGGTTGCCCAACGACCCACGATCCGAAGCTTCACCTTGACCGTCCCGGCTTATACCCCGCTCCGGCCCGCCACCAAAGGGGGAGGCGGAGCCCAGGGCAAGGCGGCCGGCGGCGGGGGCGCGGGGGGGGCAGGTCGCCTGGGGATCGGCGGCGGGGGTGGCAGTGGTGGCGGCGGTGGGAATCGCGGCGGCGGCGGTGGTTCGTCCATGGGCGGCCAGCAGGAAATGGCCGGCTCGACCCGGATCATCATGATCAAGCCCGAAGGGACCGAGGTCACCGCCGGCGAGGTCGTCTGCGAGCTCGATTCGGCCGCCTATCGCGACGAATTGATCGCCCAGGAGATCCGCCACGACCAGGCCAAGGCGTGGGTCATCCAGGCGAAGTCGATCCTCGACGTCAACGAGATCTCGCTCCGCGAGTATCGCGATGGGATCTACAAGCAGGATCTCCAACTCATCCGGCAGTACCTCGGCGCCTGCAGGACCGAGGAGGACCGGGCCCGACGCAACCTGGAATGGTCCGCGGAGGTCTACAAGAAGGGCTTCCGGGCCCCGGCCCAGTATCAGGCCGACATCCTGGCGATGGGACGGGCCGAGATCGCCCTGGCCGAGGCCGAGCGGATGGAGAGGCGGCTGGTCGATTTCACCGGGCCGAAGCTCATCAAGGCGCTCGAGGCCAAACTGGAGGCCAATCGGGCCGACGCACTGGCCCAGGAGTCGGCCTTCCAACTGGAGAGCGACCGACTCAAGAGGCTCCAGAAGACGGTCGCCAATTGCACGTTGCGCGCCCCCCGCGAGGGGATCGTGGTGTACTCGCTGCCGCCGTCCAACGGCTGGAGGGCGCCGACGGCCGTCATCATGGAAGGGGCGACCGTCCGCGAAGGGCAGGCGATCTTCGACCTCCCCGACGCCAAGAAGATGCGGGTGAGGGCCCGGGTCAACGAGTCCAAGGTCGGCTCCATCCGGATGGGCCAGAAGGCGTCGATCCGGGTCGACGCCTTCCCCGACAGGCCGTTGGCCGGGACCGTGACCGAGGTCACGCTGATCCCCGCCCCCAACGGGATGGCGTCCGACATCCGGGTCTATTTCGCCAACGTCACGATCGACTCGGGCGGCTTCGAAGGGCTCCGCCCCGGCCTGAGCGCCGAGGTCTCGTTCTTCGTGGACGCCCGCCCGGACGTCACGAGGGTCCCGGTCCAGGCGATCCGCTGGGCCGAGGGCACGCCCTACGTCGCCATCACCACCTCGCCCGACCGGGCCCGCTGGCGCTGGCAGCCGCTCGAGATCGGCCTGATGAACGAGTCCTACGCCGAGGTCCGCGAGGGCGTCAAGGCCGGCGACAAGGTCGTCGCCCATCCCGAGGGGCTGGCCGCCCCGCGGAAGCCGGCCTCGCCGGTCCTCCAGGCCGCCGGGAACACCGACCGGGCCGGCGGATAGGCCGAAAAGCCCACCGCCCCCGGCTCAGCCCACCTCGATCGGGCCGCCCTCGGGCAGGAGATGACGGAGCGGGCACCGTTCGCAGCGAGCGACGGCCGGCTTGCAGGCGTCCCGACCGACTTTTTCAAGCCCGAGCGAGAGCTGGGCGAGCGCCCCGGGGTCGTCCGGAGCGATCGACTCGGCGACCGACCGGGCCTCGTCGTAGTCGGCCGACGGGTCGAGCCAACCGTGTCGGACGAGCACGCGATAGGTCGGGCGGTCGACGGGATACGCGGCCCGGCCGAGGGCGAACAGGAGCAGCGAGTCGGCCGTCGCCGGGCCGACGCCGTTGAGCCCCCGCAGGCTCTCGCGGATCGTCTCGGTCGACATGAGCCTCACGGACTCGGCGTCGAAGGCTTGATCGCTCGCCCAGCGGGCGATCTTCCGGAGCGGCTGGAGCACCCTCGCGGTGAGCCGGACGCGAGCCTGACGGAAGATGTCGTCCAGCTCGAGCGGGTCGATCGCGGCCAGGGCGCCGGGTTCGAGCAGCCCGGCCTCGCGGAGCGCGGCGAGGGCCGCCGAGGCGATCCGGGGATCGGCCACGAGGCCGAGCGCGACCGACGCGATCCATTCGAAGGGAGCGGCGTCGCCCGAGCCGGGCGGTCCGCCGCCCGGAGGGGACAGCGGGCCGTAATGTCCGGCAAGGGCGTCGAGCAGGGATGCCCGAGATTCGTCGAGTCGGGGCAACGTCGACGGCTCCGGTCGGCGATCCGATCCCGGCCCGATCGATCAGGCCTTGGCCTTCGCGACGGCCGCGGCGTAGTCTCGGGCCAGCTTGCTCTTGCGACGATCGGCGGTGTTCGGGTGGAGCACCCGGCGGACGCCCGCCTTGGAGATCTTGGCCACGGTCGCCCGGAAGTCGGCCTCGGCCTTCTCGAACTCCTTGGCGGCGGCGGCGGCCAGGGTCCGCTTGGTGAGCGTCTTGATGATCTTCTTGGTGATCCGGTTGTGCATCCGGCGCTTGACGCTCTGCTTCAGTCGCTTGATCGCTGACGGCGAACTCGGCATGGTTGGGTCCAGGAGGCTCGAACGGTCGGAGATCCATCCCCCCTTGATGACGCGGGGGCCCGTTGCCGGCCGGCCAGGCAACGGCGAAAATCCCAGGTTATCACAAACGGTCCGGTCGCTTCAAGGGCGTCGAGCGGACTTTGTCGACCGGGCGATCGCGTCGGCGACGCACGAGCCGATCAGCACCAGGCCGAAGGCCAGCACCACCCCCTGGGCGTTCTCCTCGGGATGGAATCCCGGCGCCAGCACCAGGGCCGAAGCCGCCACCGAGACGACCAGGTGCCCGATCCTCCAACCCGACCGCCGAGGCGCACTGACCATGCTCCGCACCTCCGAGAGTGACCAGCGATCAGAAAGGTCGTGACGTCTCCCAACTCTCGAAATCAGGCCGGCCATTCATCCAGGAACCGGATCTCCCCTTCCGACGCTTCGTCGCCGAGGAATTCGATGCCGTCCGGTTCGATCGGCCCATCCTTCGGGGTCGCGGGCTCCTCAACGATGGCGTCCCCGACCTGACGGAACGTGGTCCCGCAGAGGGAGCATCGGTGGCCGGCGGCCTCGGCGAACAGGCTTCGAGACTGGCGGACGAGGGGGCGGAGGACGCCTCGTCCGCAGGTCGTGCAGGTGGGATCTCCGGGCCCCTGGCCGGGCTCGAAGGCCCTCGTCAGCACTCGGGCGATCGGCCAGGAGAAGAGGAGGGCCAGGGCGATCGTCAGCGGGACCCAGACGAAGACCGCTCCCGGCGAGCCGGCGGGCCGGAGGAAGGTCCGGATCGCGTAGGCGATGACCGCGACGTGCACGGTCGCGAGCATCACCGACTGGAGGCTCCGCCAGTGGGCCGGGCCGGTCGTCATCGGGGCGCGGTCTCGGCCTTGGCGGGATTCCGGAGGGCCGCGAGATACGCGATCAGGTCGGCGAGGTCGCGGGGGGCGATCTCCTTCTCCATCCCCTCGGGCATCAGCGACCGGCCCGACGCGGCGACGGCCTCGATCTCCGACCGGAGCAGGGTGTCCTGGCGGCCGTCCTGGCGGAGCAGCGAGATCGAGTTGGCCGTCTCGCCGGCGATCATCCCGTTGAGGACCCGGCCGTCCTTGACCTGGACGACGTAGTCGGAATACTTCGCCTCGAACGCCCGGTTCGGGTCGAGGATCGCGATCAAAAGGGCCTCGGGCGAGGCGTCGGAGAGGGTGAGCAGGTCCGGCCCGACGACATTGCCGACCCCCTCGACCCGGTGGCAGGCGACGCACGACTTCCGGAAGATCGCGGCCCCCGCCTTCGGGTCGCCCGGCCTCGCCAGGGCCGGCCGGTAGGCGGCCAGGACGTCGCCCCGAGGAGACGGCGCCGACCCGTCGAAGATCGCGGAGGCCCGATTCCGGAGGGCCGCGTCGGGCTGATCGAGCAGCCTTCGGCGGTAGGCCGGGGGGATCTCGGCGGCCGGGAGGCAGGTGTCTTCCAGGCAAGAGAGCAGCGCCGAGGTCCACGAAGGTCGGGCGAGCAGGGTGTCGAGGACCCCGCCCCTGAGCCCGGGCGGATAACCTTTCCAGCCGCCCAGGAGGGCGTCGGCGACCCGCTTATCGTCGGCCTTCGCCAGCGCCCGGAGCGCCGCGTTCTGGATCTTCTCCGACTCCCTCGGGCTGAGCAACGCGACCAGGACCGAGCGGTCCCCCTCCGACCGCCCGAGAAGCCGGATGGCTTCGATTCGCCGATCCTCGCCGACCTTTTCGCCCCCGGCCACGACACGGGCGGCCCCGGCGATCTTCGAAAGGCCTTGGAGGGCGGCCTTGAGACCGGGCGTCTGGCCCCGATCGGCCGCCTCGGCCAGCCCCGCCGCGGCCGAGAACTGCCAGGGCTCGAAGGTCCCGTCCCGGCCCGGGGTGTTGACCGCCTCCAGCAAGGGGGCCAGCCCGGCGAGGTCGGGCCTGGCCGAGGCGAGCGCGAACAGCGGCTCGACCCAGGCCGGCGGCGGCCCCTCCGTCCCCGCCCCTTCGAACAGCCCCGCCAGGATCGCTCCCGCGTGTGGCCGGGCCGAGCTGAGGATCGCCGCCTTCGACCAGGGGTCCTTGCCGTCCCGGAGCGCCAGCCTCGCCAGTGCCCGACCCGCCCGGGGGTCGTCGACGTCGCCGAGGGCGATCGCCAGCGCGAATCGGACCTCGGCGTCGGGGTCGTCGACGAGCGGCAGCATCGACTCGACGACCTCGGCCGAGCCGCCCGCCTCGATCGCCGCCCGGCGGACCTGGGGATGGGAGTCCTTCAGGGCGATCCGGGTCGAACCCGCATCGAGCCCGCCGAGGTTCCGGAGGGTCCAGAGCGCCTGGACCCGGACCTTCGGATTCGGGCTCGACCGGGCGAGCTCGCGAAGCGGCTCGATCGCGGCGGGGTCCTTCCGGTGGCCCAGGAGCCGCTGCGCCGTGTCGCGTCGCCAGCCGTTCGGGCTCTCCATCGCGGCGACCAGGCCGGCGGTGTCGAGCCGATGGAGGCGGGGAATGGGCCGACGAGGGGCGCCGATCGGCACGACCCGATAGATGTGACCTTGCGCGGCCCCCTCGCGGAGGTCGAGCTTCGCCTGCTGGTCCTTGGGAATCCATTCGGGATGCTCGATCACCGCCCGGTACATGTCGGCGACCCAGAGTGCGCCGTCTGGGCCGGTCCGGAGCATGGTCGGCCGGAACCAGTGGTCGGTCGAGGCCAGGAACTCCTTGCCGTCGTCGAGCACGGCCCTGGCCCGGAAGGTCGGGCCTTCGGGCTCCAGTTTCATCCGCCGGACCAGGTTGTGGACCGGCTCGCTGACGAACAGGGCGTCGGCGAAGTCGGGGCCGAAGAGGTCGTCGCGGTAGGGCGTCGGGCTGTTGGCCGAAGTGACCTTGTTCGCCGAGCCCGGGTTGTTGAACCGGGGGAGGGTCACGCTGTCCGGGAACAGGCGAGGGTCGGGATCGAGGAGCTGGCGAGGGGTCGCCAGGGCCAGGGTCGGGTTCCGGCCCAGGGCGTGCTCGGTCATCACGAAGTGCCAGGCCCAGGAGGGATTATTGTTGCCGAACCAGCGGCCCCAGTCGTCGCGGTGCCGGCCGTACTGGGTCTGCCCGCTCTCGGTCTCGAACCGCTTCGAGTCCGGGTCGAACCGGAAGTCGCGCCCCCGGATCGAGACGCCTTTCGGGTCGCCCGGCCGGTGGACGGTCCCGCCGCTGTCGCCGTTGGCGCCGTAGACCCAGCCGTCGAGGCCGAGGTCGAACCCATTGACCCGGTGCTGGGGGTTGCCGGGGACGAAGCCCGTGAAGAGGACCTCGACCCGGTCGGCCCGGCCGTCGCCGTCGGTGTCCTCGGCATAGAGGATGTCGGGCGCCCGCGAGATCAACACGCCGTCGCGCCAGGGCATCACGCCGGTCGGGAAGCCGAGCCCGTCGAGGAACAGCTTGGCCGAGTCGTAACGGCCGTCTCCATCCTTGTCTACCAGGATCTTGACGCACCCACCGGGCGACCCCTGGCCGTCGAGCCCGAGCGGGTAATCCCCCATCTCGACGACCCAGAGCCGACCATCCGCCCCCCAGTCGAAGGCGATCGGGTCGGAGACCAGCGGCTCCGACGCCACCAATTCGACCCGGAACCCGCGAGCCGCCCGGATCGACCGGAGCGCCGCCTCGGGCGAACGGGCTTCAGCCGCCTCGTCACCCCTGGCCGCCGGGCCGGACTCGAGGGCAAGGGCGAGCCCGAGGGCCGCGCGGACGATCCCTGATCTCATCGATCGATCCCCCGGCCCGATCTCGACTCCGCGAAGGGACGGCCGTCGGGCCGCGACGCCCCCGTCTCTCCCCCCTAGCGTCGGCCCTCCGGCCGGAGATCGCAAGCGAAATTCCCGGTGAGATGAGGTGTTGTCGCCCCCGGTCGAGATCTTTTCACGAAATTTCGAAACCTCGCGTCACAATCGGTGTTCAGTCCCGTAACGCGAGTGTCTGTCCGCTTGGTACACCCCAACATAGCAACCATGCAAAATTCCGTGTCCGGTCTCGGAATCATTTTGACGACCCTCGATCCCGTCACGTAAGCTAAGAATATCAAGCCATCGCGCCGATCGCGGGCTCCTCTCGACCGTCCGATCCACCAAGCCGGCGCCTCTACTAAGGAGTTGGATGATGAAGCTGCGTCGTCATCGACGATCGACCCTGGCGATCGCCCTGTCGGCCCTGATCGTCCTGGCCGTGTCGCCTCCGTCTCGGGCCGAAGACCCCAAGCCCTCACCGACGTCGACCCGGACGACCGGGGCGAGGCTCGACTTCGTCGACGCGATGCTCAAGGAGTCGTGGGACGAGAACAACGTGAAGCCGTCGAAGCGGGCGAGCGACGAGGAGTTCCTCCGCCGGGCCTACCTCGACGTGCTCGGCCGGACGCCCAACATCACCGAGGCCAACGCCTTCCTCAGGATTAAGGACGCCGACAAGCGGCCCAAGCTCGTCGAATATCTGCTCGCCAACCCCGACTACTCGAAGAACTTCGCGACCCTCTGGAAGGTCGTCCTGCTCGGGCGGAAGAACCAGCCCCGCGAGGTCGACGCCGGCGCCATGACCGCCTGGCTCCGCCGCCAGTTCGCCGAGAACCGTCCCTGGAACGAGATGGCCAACGAGATGATCACGGCCAAGGGCTCGAACAAGGAGAACGGCGCGGTCAACTTCACCCTGGCCCACATGGCCGACGGGGCGATCAACCTGACCTCGATCACCACCCGCGTCTTCCTCGGCCAGCAGATCCAGTGCACCCAGTGCCACGACCACCCCTCGAACGACTGGAAGCAGGCCGACTTCTGGGGGATCAACGCGTTCTACAAGGGCATGAAGCGGGACGAGATCCGGACCGCCAACGCCGCCGGGACCGAGGTGGTCGACCACTACGAGCTTTACGACGAGCCCAGCGATCGCTACTCCTCCTACGAGCGGCGCGACGCCCGGCTCGGGATCGCCTTCCCGACCTTCCTCGACGGCCGCAAGATCAGCCAGAACAAGGACGTCAACCGTCGCGAGGCCCTCGGCAAGTTCATCACCGAGCCCGCCAACGACAACTTCTCCAAGGCTTACGTCAACCGGATGTGGGGCCACTTCTTCGGCCGGGGCTTCGTCCAGCCGGTCGACGACTTCGGCACGCACAACCCGCCGAGCCACCCGGAACTGCTCGACAAGCTCGGCCAGCAGTTCAAGGAGAGCGGCTACGACACCAAGGCCCTGGTCCGCTGGATCATGAACAGCGACGCCTACAACCTGACCAGTTCCGCGATCAAGGAGAATGAGAAGGACGAGACGCTGTTCACGCACATGAACCTCAAGCCGATGACGCCCGAACAGCTCTTCGACTCGCTGATCGTGGCGACCGCCGCCCACAAGGCCGGCGGCGGCGAGGACACCAGCAGGCGCCGCGACGCCTGGCTCGGCCAGTTCGTCACCGCCTTCGCCAACGACGACGGCGAGGAATCGCTCAGCTTCCAGGGCACCATCCCTCAGGCCCTGATGATGATGAACGGCGAGCTGATGGAGAAGGCCGTGGGCGGTCGCTCGGGCAGCTTCCTCGCCGACCTCCTGGAGCAGGCCCGGCTCAAGGCCAAGGGCTCGGTCGAGGCCTACGTCGTGAATAATATCTACCTCGCCGCCCTGAGCCGCTACCCGACCACGGGCGAGCTCGGCGTGGCCCGCCGCTACCTGATGAGCAACCCGGACACCATCTATGTGATGGAAGACATGTTCTGGGCCCTGCTCAACTCCAACGAGTTCGTCCTCAACCGGTGATCGGGAGACGGGCGGCGCCCGGTGGCGCCGCCCTCGAAGGGGCAGCCTCGCCCGAGAGGCATGGGGGTTTTCGACCGATGTCCGACCGCCTGATCGTTCCCAGCGGGATGTCCCGCCGTCACTTCCTGGGGCACATGGCGACGACGGCCCTGGCCGTGCCCGCCATGCACTTCGCCGCCAGCCTCGAGGCCAACGCCCAGCAGCTGCGCAAGGCCAACAAGAGCATGATCCTCCTGTGGATGGCCGGCGGCCCGACCCACATGGACACGTGGGACCTCAAGCCCGACAGCGAGAAGAACGGCGGCGAGTTCAAGCCGATCGCCACCTCCGCCCCGGGCGTGATGATCAGCGAGCACATGCCGACCGTCGCCAAGCAGATGAAGCACCTGAACATCATCCGGTCGCTGAATTCCAAGGAGGGGAACCACGACCGGGGCACCTACATGATGCACACCGGCTACGCCCCCAACCCGACCGTCGTCCACCCGGCGTTCGGCTCGGTCCTCTCTTATGAGCTGGGCGAGAAGCTGGAGAACTTCGACCTGCCCCACTGCATCTCGATCAACTCGGGCGGCGAAGGGGCCGGGTTCCTCGGGATGGCGCACTCGCCGTTCGTGGTCAACAACCCCAACGGCAAGATCGCCAACCTGGAGCCGCCCAAGGAAGTCAACGAGATGCGGATGGCCCGCCGCGTCGAGATGCTCGGCCTGACCGAGAACAACTTCCTCTCCCAGAAGCGCGGCCAGGGCGCCATCGACCACAAGGCGGTCTACGCCAAGACCCTCCGGATGATGAAGTCGCGCTACACCAAGGCCTTCCGACTCGACGAGGAGCCCGCCGCCGTCCGCGACGCCTACGGCCGTGGCTCGTTCGGCTCGGGCTGCCTCATGGCCCGCCGCCTGGTCGAGGCCGGCGTCACCTACGTTGAGGTCACCCTCGGCGGCTGGGACAACCACGCCGACATCTTCAACGTCCAGAAGAACCGGCTCCAGCCCGAGCTGGACAAGGGCATGGGCAACCTGGTCTCCGACCTGGCCCAGCGCGGCCTGCTCGAGAACACCATGGTCGTCTGGATGGGCGACTTCGGCCGGACCCCCAAGATCAACCAGAACGCCGGCCGCGACCACTGGCCGCGAAGCTGGTCGGTCGTCATGGGCGGCGGCGGCCTCAAGGGCGGCCAGGCCATCGGCTCCACCGACAAGGACGGCGTCGACATCGTCGACCAGCCCGTCGGCGTCATGGACCTCATCGGCTCGATGGCCAAGGGCATGGGCATCGACGTCGCCACCCAGTACACCACCCCCCGGGGCCGCCCGATCAAGGTGGTCGACGGAGGCGCCCCGATCCCCCAACTGTTCGCCTGATCGACCGGCAGGCCCGGACCGACCCATCAAAGGCCCGCCATCCTCGCGATGGCGGGCCTTGTTTCGTCGCGGACATTCACGAATCTGGATTCGTAGGGTGGGTCGAGCCTCGGGCGAGCCCCACCACGGAATCATTGGTGGG
>JAJYDH010000212.1 GCA_021777685.1 Planctomycetota bacterium
GGCTACAAGACCCAGGTCATGGGCGCGAGCTTCCGCCGGGTCGAGCAGATCTCCCACCTGGCCGGGTGCGACCTGCTGACCATCAGCCCCGACCTCCTGGAGAAGATGGCCGCGACCGAGGGCGAGATCAAGCCCGCACTGACCGTCGAAGGCGCCAAGGCCAGCGACGCCAGGAAGATCGAGATGGACGAGAAGACCTTCCGCTGGATGCACAACGAGGACGCGATGGCCGAGGAGAAGCTGAGCGAGGGCATCCGCAAGTTCTACGCGGACGCCCGCAAGCTCGAGGCGTTCTCCAAGACCCTCGTCGCCGAGAAGGTCGGGAGCTGACCGAGATCGTGCCGTCGGATGCGGCTCGCCCGCGATCCCCGGATCGGGATCGCGGCGGCCTCGTCCGGCCGGCCGGCGACTCCCGGCGAGACGGCCATGACCCGTTCGAGAGTCGGCCCGGCCGGCGGGAATGAATCGAGGACGGGGAAGGTTTGCCCGCCGGGTGTGTCTGCGACGACACGAACCTCGCCCATCCGTGAGCGCGGCGTCCCCGGCGGACGGCGGCAGGATCTCCTCGCCGTCCCTTCCCCGTCCCTTTTTTTTCGGACTTGTTTCGATGGGCCGCGAGAGGGCGCGGCCCCTTGCTGCGGGAGTGGATCGACCGTCGGCCGGTCGGGCTCAGCCGACCTTGGCGAGCGCCGGGACGCTCCGAGTCGAGGCGGCGGCCTCCGTGAAGGCCTCGATGAGCTGCATGTCGAGGGAGATGTTCCCCTCGTTCTCGGGGTGCCACTGGACCCCGACGACCCACCAGCCCGGGTCCTTGCCCTCGAACGCCTCGATCAGGCCGTCGGGGGCGACGGCGCCAACGCGGAAGTTCGGGGCGAGCTTGCGGATGCCCTGGTGGTGGTAGCTGTTGACCCGGATCTCGCCCGGGCCGTAGATCTCCTCCATCCGGGTGCCCGGCTCCATCACGACAGTGTGACGGTGGACGCCCCCCTGCGGGTCGCGGTGGGGGATGCTCCGGGGCAGGTCTTCGGGCAGGTGGAGGTAGATCCCGCCGCCGTTGACGACGTTGAGCTGCTGCATGCCCAGGCCCACGCCGAGGACGGGCATCCGCCGCTGCTGGACCAGCTTGATCAGCAGGCGATCCGCGTTCTCGCGGCGGTCGGACATCACGGTGACGGAGGGGTGCGGGGCCAGGCCCATCTTCTTCGGGTCGAGGTCGTCGCCGCCGGTCAGGTAGACGCCGTCGAGCCGGTCGAGGATCGGCGCGAGGTCGTGCTCCTTGGTGAGCGGCGGGATGATCACGGGCAGGGCGCCGGCGG
This sequence comes from Planctomycetota bacterium, assembly GCA_021777685.1. Classification (GTDB taxonomy): domain Bacteria; phylum Planctomycetota; class Planctomycetia; order Isosphaerales; family Isosphaeraceae; genus Tundrisphaera. Next base: position 1,317 of record JAJYDH010000212.1, read on the forward strand.
ACAGGAGGCAGTCGTAGTAGCCGCTGTGCATGTAGGAATGCGGGGTGCGGCCCTTGGCGGTGGCCCGATAGTCCGCATTGATGCCGATCAGGGGGCGATTCTTCATCGATGGCTTCCTTTCCTGGCGTTGGCGTCAGCGAAATCCGTTCGTTGACCGCCCCGCGCGGCGTCCCTTGGTGAGGATGCGCGAGGGCAGAAGTCGCCGGGTGGGGCGGCGGCCAAATCAAGGCGCGGCACGTCATTGCCGCGTTAGGAGGACGGCCTGGGGGGCTCCGGCCGGATCGCCTCGGGCATCATGCCGGCGGCGGCCGTCCGCGAAGGGCTGCGGACCTGGGGAAGTCCCGGGTTCATGGCACGGCTAGGGGTGACGCTTTCCGGATCGGGCTTGACTGGCCGTGGTCGGCGTCACGTCTCGTTGAAGGTAGGTGGAGTCTACCGGTCGCCCCACGGCAACTCAAGAAAAAACCAGGCAATCCAGGCCATTTTTATGATGATTTTGCCTCTCATTAAACGGGAAGCCGGGGTATCGGAATCGGGCGGATTCCCGACCCCCGGCCGATGAATTGTCATGCATGGAGATCATTTACCTCGACCCCTTCCCGGAGCCGGGGTAATCGCCCTTGATGAAGCGGACGAGCGTGCTGATGTCGGCGTCCGTGAGCTGGCCGCCGAAAGAGGGCATCTTCTGGGCCTTCTTCTTCTCCAGGTAGCCGTAGTGGGACGGCGAGCCCGGCTCGCGGATCATCCGGGCGGCCCAGCGGGGCGAGCCCCAGGCGAAGAGGTCGGGGGCGGGTTGGATTCGCTCCGACGCGTCGCCGGGCACTCCCAGGGTATGGCACTGGGCGCATTCTCCCTCGTAGAGCTCGCGGCCCGGGTGCTCCTTCACCCTCGGGTCGTCGAGCCATTCGGCGGGCGTGACGTCGGCGGGGATGGTCGCGAAGCTCGCGACGTAGGCCGCGACCCTGTCCAGCTCCTCGGCCGAGAGCTGGGACGACTTCTTCCACTTCGACATCCCGTTGCACTGGGGCGTCTTGCCGAAATAGGCGGGCGATCCTGGATTTTCGAGGAGCCCGCGGACCCAGGCGAGCGAGCCGTACCCCTTCAGGTCGGGGGCCGAGGGCTCGTCGGCCTTGCGGTCGCCCAGGCTGTGGCATCCCTGGCACTTCTTGCCGAAGATCTCCCCCCCCCGGTGGAGCGGGTCGAGCCCGAGGACATACGCCGAGCCCTCGGGCGGGACGCCGTTCAGGGTCGCCAGCTCGATGGCCCTCGCGGCGTCGGCGTCGGCCTTCGCCCGGTCCTTCCGGAACGTCTCGCTCCGCGCATCCTTATAGACGGCCACGCCGATGAGCACGAAGGCCGCCAGCGCCACCGTCATCATGAACGAGCACGAGGCGATGTACGCGAACTTCCGGGGGATGACCTTGTCGAGCAGCGGGAGGAGAAGCAGGCCCGTCACGATCCCGCCGGGGATGACCATCGTGGCGATGAATTCCTTGCCCTCGAACACGTGCAGGAGCTGGTTGAGCGGCAGGAAGTACCACTCGGGCCGGGCCGGGTAGTCGGAGCTCGATGGGTCGGCCGGCGCGTCCAGGCTGTAGCCGTGGAAGGCGAGGGTCAGGGCCGCGAGGACCCCGAGCGCGGCGGACGAGGCGGCGAGGTCGTAGAGGGCCTGTCGGGGCCAGTAGGGCTCGGCCGTCTCCGACCCCGCCGGGCCGTGATAGCCGTCCTTGCCGAAGAGCACGGCGTAGGCCCACCCGCAGAGGACCAGCAGGCCGGGCAGGACCGAGACGTGCAGGGCATGGAACCGGGTGATGGTCTGGTTGCCGAATTCCGACCCGCCCAGGATCACCTTCTTGATCGCAGGGCCGACCACCGGCGTCGCGCCGGCGATGTTGGTCTCGACCATCGCCGCCCAGTATCCTCGCTGGTCCCAGGGGAGGATGTTGCCGGTCACGCCCAGGCCGAGGATCAGCAGGAACGTCCCCGCCGCCAGCCACCAGTGGACCTCGCGAGGCGCCCGGTAGGCCCCGATCAGGACCAGTCGGAGCAGGAAAAGCCCGCCCAGGACCACCGCCCCGAACGACCCGAACCGGTGCAGGCCCCGGACGAACCAGCCCAGGTCCATCTGATAGGTGATGTAGTAGACGCTGCCCCAGGCCGTCGAGCTTGAGGGGCTATACGTGCTCATCAGGAGCAGGCCGGTGACGAGGTCGACCGCCAGGGTGCTCGCCAGGGCGAACCCGAGGGCGTGGCCCCAGCGGGCCCCTCCGGGGATCGGCCGATCGAGGACCCGCCTCGCGAGGCTCCGGAGCCCGGTCCGGTCGTCGATCCAGTTCATGGTCGTGTTAAGCAAGGGGCTTCTTCTCCGCCGACTGGGGCTGGAACCTCTCGAACCTGACGCGGACCTCGGGGTCGGCGTCGCCCGAGAGCTCGACCGGCAGGCGGTCCATCCCCCGGGCGGCGACCTCGTTGATCCGCGCCCCTTCGAGGGTGAAATTCGCCTGGTGGCACGGGCAGAGGAACGATTTCCGGTCGGGGGCGAGGGGGACGGGGCAGCTCAGGTGCGGGCATTCCGCCGAGAGCGCCACGACCGGCTCCTTCGACCCCTCGGGCTGGCGGACCAGCCAGACCGAGCCGACCGGCTCGGTGGGATACTTGACCCAGGCGTCGCGCCGCTCCGAGAGGATCGAGAACGCCTGCGGCTCGCCGACCTTGAGCCGACCGAGTCGGGTTAACGTGCGGAACTCGCCGCCGCCCGAGGACTTGCCCAGGGGGTCGAGCAGGTACTTGACGCCCGGCACGGCCACCGCCAGGGCGAACAGGTTCCCCAGCGCGATCGCGCCGAGTCGGTAGAAATCGCGTCGGTTGGGCATGCGTGGGGCCTTTCGACCGGGGAGGTCGCGCACTCTCGCGGGGTTCGTCGTCGAGGGTCGGAGGGCGGGCGGTACGGTGCTGACATCCTCCAATGTACAAGGCGCGGATGGCCTCGGGAAGCCAGAGCCACCCCGGTTCCTCGCGCGCGATGACCGGTCCGGGGATCGCGAGAAATGGGGGCTCGGGGCGGCCGATCCGCCCTCTTTCCCGGGCGGATGATCGGGACCGGGCCATTTCGGGCGGGCGGCGGTCGGGTCATAATGGCGACAAGGGCGGGTCGCGGCTCGCGGCCGCCAGCTCGAAGGTCGGGTGAGTCCTCGGGTCCGGCGACGGCGCCGGCGGGTCGAAGGGTCGGGGCATCATGTTCGAAACGGCGGAGCTGGGCCAGAAGGTCGACGAGGCCACTTACATCAAGGAAGCCCCGGAGGTCCGCGCCGCCCTCCTGGAGGCCCAGCGGGAGCTGGCCGAGGCGGACATCTCCGTCGTGGTGATCGTCACGGGGGTCGGCGGCGCCGGGAAGTCGGAGACCGTCGACCTGCTCCTGGAGTGGCTCGACGCCCGGGGGATTCAGACCCACGCGATGCGCGAGCCGTCCGACGAGGAACGGCGACGGCCGCCGATGTGGCGGTTCTGGCTCGACCTGCCGCCCAGGGGGCGGATGGGGATCTTCTTCGGGGCCTGGTACTCCCAGCCGATCCTCGACCGGGTCTTCGGCCGGACCGGAGTGGCCGAGCTCGACCAGTCGCTCGACCGGATTATCGACCTGGAGCGGATGCTCCACCGCGAGGGCGTCCTGATCGTCAAGTTCTGGCTGCACCTCTCGCGGAAGGCGCAGAAGAGGCGGATCAAGAAGCTGGAGGCCGACCCCCGCCAGCGCTGGCGGATCTTCAAGCGGGACTGGAAGCTGTTCCGCCACTACGACGCCTACCGGAGCGTCGGCGAGCATGTCCTCCGGCGGACCGGCAGCGGCGAGGCCCCCTGGCACATCGTGGAGGGGGCCGACCGGCGATACCGCCACCTCACCATCGCCCGGACGCTCCTCGGGTCGATCAGGGCCCGGCTCGAACAGGCCAGGGCCGCGCCGCCGGCCCCGAAGCCGGAGCCGCTCCACCTCACCCCGCCCGAGATCAACATCATCAACCGGCTGGACATGACCCTGGCGCTCGACCCGGCCGAATACAAGGAAGAGCTGCTCCGCGCCCAGGGGGAACTCGGCCTGCTGACCCGCCGGCTCCGCAAGAAGGAGCGCTCGCTGATCCTGGTCTTCGAGGGGCCCGACGCGGCGGGCAAAGGAGGGGCGATCCGGCGGCTGACCGCCGCGATGGACTCGCGCGATTACCGGGTCGTCACCGTGGCCGCGCCCAGCGACGAGGAGCGGGCGCGACCTTACCTCTGGCGGTTCTGGAGGGCCCTCCCCCCGCCCGGCCGGGTCACGATCTACGACCGGTCCTGGTACGGCCGGGTGCTGGTCGAGCGGGTCGAGGGGTTCGCCACGCCCGACGAGTGGCAGCGCGCCTACGAGGAGATCAACGCCTTCGAGGAGCAGTTGACCGAGTCCGGCACGATCGTCCTCAAGTTCTGGCTGGCGATCACCCCGGACGAGCAACTCCGGCGGTTCCGCGACCGCCAGGAGACCTCGTACAAGCAGTACAAGCTGACCCCCGAGGACTGGCGGAACCGCGATCGCTGGGCCTCGTATGAGGCGGCGGCCTGCGAGATGATCGAGAAGACCGGCAGCGAGTCGGCCCCCTGGGTCCTGGTCGAGGGGAACAACAAGGAATGGGCCCGGGTCAAGGTGCTCAAGGCCGTGCTCCGGAGCGTGAAGGCGGCCCTGGGAGACTGAACCCCGGCGTCATGCGCTGTCGATCCGACCGCCGGCGCGTTAGCCTGGTTTTCCGCGGCCGGCACGTCAGCCCCGCGATTCCACCCGACCGATCCCGGCGACCTTGGGGGGGCCGATCATGGCATTCATAAGCTGTCCATCCTGCGGCGAGAAGGGGAGCGTCCCGAACGAGCTCGCCGGCAAGAAGGTCCGCTGCCAGAAATGCGGCGCGAGTTTCCAGGCGGTCCCCGTGACCGCCGAGTTCCCGCTGATGACCGAGGGCGGGTCGGCGATCGGGGCCAGGGGCTCTCGGGCCGGCTCGATCGACGTCGACGGCCTCGACCCGGCGACCTGGGCCGCCTCGGCCCCGACCCCGACCGCCTTCGCCGAGCCCAAAAACCTCCCCGAGCCGGACCACGAGGCCGATGGCCCCTCGGCGGCGACCCAACAGCCCGCGGGGGCCCCCGAGCCGGCGAAGGCGCCCCTCGCGTCGGAGGTCCCGCGACGTCAGTACAAGGTCCTCACCCAGAGGGACGGGTACTTCGAGGGGAAATTCGACCTCGCGCGACTGGAGGCGGCCCTGAACCACTACGCGGGCGAGGGGTGGGTGGTCCGGTCGATGGCCACGCCCCACATCGCGGGCTTTTCCGGCGGCCCTCGCGAGGAGATCGTGGTCCTCCTGGAGCGCTGAGCGCCGATGCAAGGTCCCGGGAGCGATGAGGATCGGAGGAGCCTCTGCGAGCGATGCGGCCGGATGCGGCCGATCGTGTCGGGCCGGGGCTCACGGTTCCTCCTGTGCCAGCTCTCTCAATCCGACCCTCGATTCCCGAAATACCCGCACCAGCCGGTCCTGAGATGCTCGGGGTTCGTCGGGCCGGGGGAACGGTCCGAGTCCGGTTGAAGGATCGGCCGGGCGTCCCGGCTTCCAATCGCCGCCCGACCGGCTACGATGATAGCCGTGCGTCGAAGGCCAAATCGGCCCGCCCCCCAACAACAGGAACCGCGCCATGAACCCCCGAGCGACCTCCCGAGGCCCGATCCTGGCCTTCGTCCTGCTGTTCGCGGCGTCGAACACCCCGGCCGGGGCCGAATCGGTCCGGATCAAGACCGCCCGGGGGACCTACCTCGTCGAGGTCGAGGCCCCCGACGTCACCGTCCGGGGCGACGGCGACGACCTGGTCGTCTCCCGGCTCAAGGGGGACGAGATCCGGCTGAGGCTCGACGTCGACCGCGCCGACCGTTCGGCGAAGGAGCCGGCCCTGACCGTCCGCCGGGACGGCAAGCCGATCGTGACGGCCCGACGGATCGCCTCGGGCCCCGCCTCGCCCTTCGTCGACGCCCCGGGCCGGACCGTGCTCGGCTCGGGCTCGACCGGCTCCGCCTGGGGGCTGGCGATCACGCCCGACGGCAAGACGCTGGTCTCGGGCCACCGGGGCTTCCTCCGGGTCTGGGACCTTCCGGAACTCGCCGAGCGGTACAACGCCCCGACCGAGCGGACCGTCCGCCGGGTCGCGATCACGCCCGACGGCTCGACGATCGCCTCGGCGGAATACGATCAGAGCACGGGCAAGACGTTAGGCAATCTGGTCCTCCGCGATGCGAAGACGGGCAAGGTGATCCGGGAGTTTCCCTCGATCGAGACCGGGCTCCACGGCGTGACCATCGACCCCGCCCGGAAGGTGATGGTCTCGTCGTCGTGGAGCGAGCAGGCGCTGCGGGTCTGGGACGTCGAGAAGGGGGAGCAGGTCGGCACGCTCAAGGGGCACACCGGGGCGGTCGGGACGGTCACGTTCAGCCCCGACGGAAAGACCCTCGCCTCGGGCGGCGGCGAGGGAATCCGGATCTGGGACGTCGACACCGGAGAGGTCCGGAAGGTCCTGCGCGGACACATGAAGTCGGTCGAGAGCGTGGCCTTCAGCGCCGACGGCAAGCGGCTCGCCTCGGGCGGGTTCGACGACACGGCGCGTGCCTGGGACGTGGCCTCGGGGAAGTTGCTCGTCACGGTCCAGCAGGACGAGCCGGTCCTCTCCGTGGCGATCAGCCCCGACGGCAAGTCCTTCGCCTCGGCCAGCTCTCGGTGGGGCAACGGCTTCTTCGGCCAGGCCCCGGCCGAGGTCCAGGTTTGGGATGTCGCAACCGGCAAGCCGCTCGCCACGCTCCCGGAGCAGCCCAACCAGATCTTCGCGATGGTCTTCATCCCCGACGGCAAGTCCCTCATCACCGCCAGCCTCTCCGGCGCCGTCACCGTCTGGGACCTGGACACCTTCCGGGTCGACCAGGAACGCCCGAAGGCGACCCCGTTCTGAACATGGACGACCCCAGGGGCCGCCAGGCCCGGTTCAATGCCGAGAGCCGCGGCCAGTGGGACGGGTTCTCCGCCCACCGACGGAAGGTCTCGTCGCTCCTCGCCGCCGGGCCAATCCCGGGCCGGCGCCGTCTCTGCGTCCTCGGCGCCGGAAACGCGAACGACCTCGACCTGCCCGCGCTCCTGGCAACCTTCGGCGAGGTCCACCTGGTCGACCTCGACGCCGAGGCCCTCGCCCTCGGGGCGGGACGCCAGGGGGTCTCGGGGAATCCGGGGCTTCACCTGCACGGCGGCATCGACCTGACCGGCATGCTCGACGCGATGGCCGGTTGGTCGCCGCTCGCCGCCATCCCCGACGCCGAACTCGTGGCCCTGGTCGAGTGGCCGGCCCGGCGGGTGGCGATGGCCCTGCCGGCTCCGTTCGACCGCGTCGCCTCGACCTGCCTGCTCAGCCAGATCGCCGGGAACGCCTTCACCGCGATCGGCGACCGTCATCCCCGGTTCGCCGAGGTCGTCCGGGCGATCCGGCTCGGCCATCTCCGCCTCCTGACCAGGCTGGCGGCCCCGGTCGGCGAGGTCGTCCTGATCTCCGATGTCGTCTCCTCGGACCATCGGCCCGTGTTGGCCGAGGTCGAGGAGTCGGCCTTGCCGGCCCTGCTCGCCCGCCTGTCCCGCGAGGGCGGCCTGATCCACGGGGTCAACCCGGCGGACCTGCGGGCCGACTTCCGAAATGACCCGATCCTCGCCCGGAGCGTGTCCGGCCTCGTCGAGCACCCGCCCTGGCGCTGGAGGCTCTACGACCGCACCTACCTCGTCCATGCGCTGAGCTGCCGGGTCAATGCGGGGACGTTCGGCGATCGGTGAGGTCAACCTATCGGCTCACGGGGCATTTGGGGGGGGCCCGGGTCGTCGTCCGGTCGCCGCGACCCGCCGGCCAATTCGACTGGTGGGGCGCGGTCCCCGCCGGATAGACTGGACGGGCCTTCGAGGGTTCGAGGGTCGGCGTCGGTCGGCGGGCGGCTCCACGTTCAAAGATGGCCATCATGGAAATCGCGAAACTCGCACTGGAAGACGGCACGGTGTTCACGGGCCGGGCGTTCGGCGCCCGAGGGGAGATCGACGGCGAGGTCGTCTTCAACACGAGCATGACCGGCTATCAGGAGATCCTCACCGACCCCTCCTATCACGGCCAGATCGTCGCGATGACCTATCCGATGATCGGCAACTACGGCGTCAACGCCGAGGATGCTGAGAGCGCCCGGCCCTGGGTCCGAGCCTTCGTGGTCCGCGAGCTGAGCCGGATCGCCAGCAACCACCGGTCGGCCGGGACCCTCGACGCCTACCTGGCCGAGCACGGGGTCCTTGGGATCGAGGGGGTCGACACCCGCCAGTTGGTCCGGCTGACCCGCGAGCGGGGGGCGCTCAAGGGGATCGTCTCCACGACCGACCTCGACGACGCCCGGCTGGTCGAGAAGGCCAAGGCCAGCCCCGGGCTGATCGGCCGCGACCTGACCGCCGAGGTGATGGGCTCCGGCGCAGTCGCCTGGGAGCCGGGCTTCGTCGGAGGGTTCGGCCTGGAGGAGCACGGGGCGGCCAAAGTTGGCGAGGTCCGGCCGCACGTCGTCGCCCTCGACTTCGGGATGAAGTGGAACATCCCCCGGCACCTGGTCGAATCCGGCTGCCGGGTGACGGTCGTGCCCGGCTCGACCCCGGCG